>CAMVHW010000043.1 GCA_947167395.1 uncultured Bacteroidales bacterium | reverse complement strand
AATGGGTCCTTCCACCCAAGACCACGTTTCCGGCGGCGGCGAGACATCAGGTGACAGTGAATCAATTATGGACTAACCCCCTATTATGTATAGCCATAGCGCGCTATGGCTATACATAATACTATAATCACTCGCGAAACCCATATCCGATTATGTTCATTTAAGGTATTTATGATTATTTATGGATATTTCCGGTCATTTATGGAATTTATGTTAAATCACAAACGAATACCTCTTTTCGCCGTGAGGCGGGAGTGAGTGGAGAGCGACTCCACCTATATTTGTAATTTTTAAGGTTAATCGTAAGGACGGTGCTGCCTCACGGCAGCACCGTCTGTTGGCATTTCAAGTTATTCTTACCTGTTTGATGATATACGATGATATTCTTTTTTGTGTTTTTTTTGTTTTGCAAAACGCTGTATTTTTGCACCCATAAACATTGTGATAAAAAACATAAATCATCAAGGTTATGAATCGCGAGTTAATTCTGATTAACATCATCGGTATAGACAAGCCTGGTGTAACATCTGCCGTAACTTCTGTATTAGGTCAGTATGGTGCTGTCGTGCAAGATATTGGTCAGTCTAATCTCCATCACCAGTTGAACCTGAGTATTCTTATTCGCATAGACGACCCTACGAAGAGCGGTGATATGATTAAGCATGTTCTTTTCCGCTGCTCGCAAATGGATATGACCGTTCGTTTTACACCTCTTTCGGAGGACGAATATACAGCGTGGGTGGGGCGTCAAGAGCAAGACAGGTATGTCGTAACCCTGTTGGCACGTGAGGTCAACGCTCGACATATTTCTCGTGTAACGGCACTCTTGGCAGATCGAAAACTTAATATCGACAGCATATTGCGTTTGAGCAAACGGCCCGGACTTGACTTACCTACCGAGCAGCAGCATAGTTGTATAGAGTTTTCGCTCAGGGGCAACTTGGCGGACAGAGAAGCATTGCAAAAAGAGTTGCTGGAAGTGTCAAGCGAAGAAGACATAGACATCTCTTTCCAAAAAGACGATATGTTCCGCCGCAACCGACGGCTGATATGTGTAGATATGGACTCCACTTTTATTCAGACCGAGGTTATCGACGAACTGGCGATACGTGCCGGCGTGGGCGATGAAGTGAAGGCTATCACCTTGTCTGCTATGCGTGGAGAGATTGACTTTAAGGAGAGTTTCTTGCGGCGTGTGGCACTGCTGAAAGGGCTGGACGCAGATGTCAGACAGGATATTATAGACAAGTTGCCCATAACCGAAGGTGCTGACCGATTGTTCACCATATTGAAGAAATGCGGCTTTAAGATTGCTATCTTGTCAGGTGGTTTCACCTTTGTCGGCAAGTACTTGCAGCAACGCTTCGGTATTGACTACCTCTATGCCAACGAGTTGGAGATTAAGGACGGAAAGTTTACGGGCAAACATTTAGGCGACATCGTTGATGCCAAACGTAAGGCTGAACTACTTGAACTGATTGCCCAAGTGGAGCATATCGATTTGGCACAGGTAATAGCAGTGGGGGACGGAGCCAACGACCTTGATATGTTAGGAAAAGCCGGACTGGGTATTGCTTTCCACGCCAAACCCAAAGTGAAAGCCAGTGCCACACAAGCCATCTCTACCGTCGGCTTGGACGGCATACTCTATTTCCTCGGTTTCAAAGACTCATTTCTTAAATAAACATATCAAGAAAAAGACTTTTTCTGTTTTTCAAGACTGATAGCAAAAGACGGGGCTGCCCATAGGCAGCCCCGTCTTGTTGTTGTCCGCACCAATATGTCCTTGACGGATAACCCCTAAAACAATATTCATTCAAAAATCGCTGCAAAAGTACTTGGCATAAATAGGGTACACAATACCTAAAAATAGTGAAAAAACCGATATTATATTTTTTATAAATGTTAAATCTTCTATTTTTGCGGCTGTTATGAAGTCTTTGTTCAAAAACAATAAATAAATAAAGCCATGAAAGCATTAGTTAAAAGAAAGCCCGAATACGGGATTTGGATGGAAGAGGTACCTATGCCCCAAGTTGGTGTTAATGACGTGTTGATTAAGGTTATCAAGGCTGCGATTTGCGGAACCGACCTTCACATGTATAAATGGGATGAGTGGTCGCAGACCCATTGCAATCCGCCTTATATACAGGGTCATGAGTTTGTGGGGATAGTGGCTGAGATAGGCGACGGAGTGAAGAACATCAAGGTCGGGGATCGTGTTACAGCCGAAGGACATATCGTTTGTGGACAGTGCCGTAACTGTCGTCGTGGCTTTGGTCACGTTTGCGAACACACACTGAGCGTGGGTATTACGCGTGACGGTGCTTTTGCAGAGTATGTGTCTATACCCGAATCCAATATCGTCAAACTGCGTGATGAGATACCCGATGATTTTGCCGCTATTATGGATCCGTTCGGTAATGCCACTCATACCGCTTTGGCTTTCCCGCTGTTGGGTGAGGATGTGCTTATTACAGGTGCAGGCTTGATTGGTACAATGGCAGCAGGTATATGCCGTTATGCCGGAGCCAAGAACATCGTTGTTACCGACTTCAATCCTCTCCGTCTTGACATAGCCAAGAAGATGGGTGCCACTCTCACCGTTGACGGTTCAAAGGGTGAGACCATACAAGGTGCTATGGACCAACTCGGTATTCGCGGTTTCGATGTAGGATTGGAGATGTCGGGAGCACCAAGTGCTTTCAACGATATGGTTGAGCACATGTATAAAGGTGCTAATATAGCCCAATTAGGTATCTTGCCGTCCGACACCAAGGTTAATTGGAGCGACGTCATCTTCAACGCACTCACTATTAAGGGTATTACCGGTCGCCGTATGTGGGAGACTTGGTATCAGATGGAGCAAATGCTTTTAGGTGGTTTGGACTTAAGTCCCGTAATCACTCACCGCTTTAAGTTTGACGACTTCCAAAAAGGCTTTGACGTAATGGTCAGCGGTCAGTGCGGTAAAGTGCTGTTGGAGTGGTAAGAATGAGAATATAATCTATTATCTCCGTTCCTATGAAAAGATTTCTTTTGTTTGCCTTTTTAGGCTGTACACTATCGCTTGCTGCTCAAGACAGGAGTTTGCTAACTGAGTATCAACTGCCTAATGGGTTGACCGTTATGCTGTGGGAGAACCACGATATGACGGATGTCAACGGCTATGTGGCTGTCAGAGTGGGGGCGGTGGACGAACCGAAAGAATACACCGGTTTGGCACACTACCTTGAACACATGCTCTTTAAGGGTACGCAGACCATAGGTGCATTAGATTGGGAACAAGAGAAACCTCTCTATGAAGAGATAATAAGACTTTATGACGAGTATGCCCAATGTGTCGATGCTAAACAGCGCGACACATTGGCGCAACGAATCAATCGCCTCTCGCTTAAAGAAGCAGAGGTCTCCACAACACAAGATTTCTTCAGCCTCTTGGACGGTATAGGTGCAAGCAACGTCAATGCCTTCACCACCTATGATATGACCTGCTATACCAGTACCTTTCCTGCTCACCAAATGCATAAATGGCTAACTATCAATGCTGACCGTATGCTCAATCCGGTGTTCCGCACTTTCCAAGCAGAGTTGGAGAACGTGTTTGAAGAATACAATATGAGTGCAGGTTCAATAAGTACGCAGCAACGGAATACGCTCTTTGAAACCATATACAAAGGTCATCCGTATGAACGCAGCGTGATAGGTCTGCCGGAACACTTGAAGAACCCGCGTTTGAGCAAACTCATTGAGTTCTTCAATACGTGGTATGTGGCTAATAATATGGCTCTTATACTTGTCGGTGATTTCCAATCAGCCGACATAAAAGAGATGATTGCCGGCACGTTTGGCAAACTGCCTGAAGGTGTTTTGCCTGAACGTAATCATAATAAGCCTGACTTCTTGAGCGGCACCAAAAAGACAGTACGCATAGGCTATTACCCGCAGATATATTGGACTTTTGACGGTGTAAGTGTCAGCGATGACGATATGCCTGCCTTGCAGATGTTGTGTATGTTGCTCAACAACAGTTCTCAGACCGGGTTGTTGGACAAGGTGAGCATAGACGGTGAGGTGAGCGGTGCTTCTTGTATGTTGGACGCACGACGCGATATGGGAAGGATAATCATTACTGCTATTCCCTATTTTGACCCTTTGCAACAGTCCTTTGACGATAATGCTGCCACCGA
The DNA here is from genome assembly GCA_947167395.1 of uncultured Bacteroidales bacterium. Lineage (GTDB taxonomy): Bacteria > Bacteroidota > Bacteroidia > Bacteroidales > Paludibacteraceae > Colicola. The sequence continues at coordinate 4,897 of CAMVHW010000043.1, read as the reverse complement.
GCGTATTGTGATGGGGCAGATTAACAAAATCAAGAGCGGTGACATACCCGACTGGCTTATTGAAGCCGTTAAGCAGGAAATCAATCAATCGTATATATTAGGCTTTGAAGAGGGTGGAGCAGAGATGGACGAACTGGTGCAGAGTTTCATATATAGTATCCCCACCGAGCGTATATTCACAGCCAATGAGCGTATGCAATCGCTCACCAAGGAAGACCTGCAGCGTGTTGCACATAAGTACTTTGATAAAGAACCTATCATACTCACCTTTGAAGAAGGTGACCCGAAAATAAAGACCTTACCCAAACCCAAGATTAAGCCCCTAATGATGCCGCAAGGAAAGGAAACGGAATATGCTCGCTCCTTTAAGCAAATAAACGAAGGGACTATAAAAACTCATTACAACGACTTTAACGATGTCGCTGTAAGCAAATTGGACGAGCATATAACTCTTCACTATACACCTAATACCAAGAACGATATTTTCTCACTTACATTGCGTTATGGTGTTGGTACTGCGAAGATGCCCAAGTTGGAGTATGTGGTTCAACTGATGAACCGTGCAGGCATATTGCCGGATACCGAACCGCAGGAGTTCCGCCGTAAGTTGAGCCAATTAGGCGGTCGTATAGCCTATGGTGTGGACGATAGTTATCTGACCATACAACTCATTGGTGAAGACCGACACATGAAAGATATATTGGAGTTGGTCAGCCTGCAAATACTTATGCCCAAACTCGATAAGAAGCAGTTTGATGCCGTTAAAGGTTCAGAACTCAGTTCGCGTTTGACGCAGACCAAGATGCACCCCTTATGGTCATCGGCTTTGCGCGAGTATGTGGTGTATGGCGATAAGTCCGACTTTATAGATGTGGTGCCGTTCCTCGAAGTATATGATATGGATCAACTGACCATCATAACACAATTCCAGCAGGCTACCAAGTATGCTCTTGATGTTTATTATTGCGGCACACGCACACCCCAAGAGGTGCAAGAGGTGTTGCCTTTGTCGGAAGGTATGATGGCTTCCACGTCCCCGGAAATAAGAGAGAAACAGAGGTATCAGCAGCCACAGATTTTCTTCTTGCCCGACAATAAGGTGCAACAGGCTTCTATCTATTTCTACTTCTTAGGCGGAGATTACAATCTGAACGAACAGATACAGATGGATGCCTTCAATCAGTATTTCTCCGGCGGGTTCTCAGGTATAGTAATGGACGAGATTCGCACCAAACGCTCGTTGGCATATACCGCCTACGGAATGATGACACACGACGTGCTGCCTGATAAACCTACATCCTTTGTAGGATATATAGGTACGCAGTCGGACAAAGTGGTGGATGCAGTGCAGACGTTTATTCATCTGACCGACTCTATGCCTTTGCAACCTTATCGCATAGAAGATATTCGTACTGCTCTTACGCAGCAATATGCTTCCGTCAAGCCGTCAATGCGCTCAAAGGCTATGGCGTATGATTATTGGAAACAATTAGGTTATACCGATGACCCTTATCAAGTCAATAAAGACAAAATCAATAGCCTCACTTTTGAGCAAATACAGGAGTATTATACTGATAAGGTGCAACCCAATCCGATGGCAATCATCATAGTGGGGGACCCTAAACAAATAGATATGAAGGCGTTAGGCAAGATAGCCAAAGTGAAACGTATGTCGGTTAATACGCTGTTCGCACCTTTGGATTTAGATTAACTTCAGATATGGCTCATCGTTCAGGCTTTGTAAATATAGTGGGTAATCCCAATGTGGGCAAATCGACCTTGATGAACGCCTTGGTGGGCGAACGCTTGTCTATTATCACCAATAAAGCGCAGACAACGAGGCATCGCATTATGGGTATTGTTAATGGCGAGGATTTTCAGATTGTTTATTCCGACACACCGGGAGTGCTCAAGCCCTCTTATCGTTTGCAGGAGCAGATGTTGGAGTTCTCTCGTTCAGCCTTGGTGGATGCTGATGTGTTGCTATATGTTACCGACGTGCAGGACACTGCCGACCGCAATCAGGATTTCCTTGATAAGGTTAAGCGAATGGCACAATCAGGAACGAAGATTTTCCTTATTATCAACAAAATAGACCTGACTACCCAGCAGACATTGGATAATCTGGTCATATTCTGGCAAAAGACTATACCCGAAGCCGAGATCTTCCCTATTTCAGCACGCGAGAGATTTGGTATAGACCAACTCTTTGAAGCCATTAAGCAGTCCTTGCCCGAATGTCCGCCTTTCTTCGATAAAGATCAACTGACTGACCGACCGTCGCGGTTCTTTGTGGACGAGATTATTCGTGAGAAGATACTGCTCAACTATGACAAGGAGATACCTTACAGCGTGGAGGTGGAAGTGGAGGAGTTTAAGGAAGAAGATAATCTGATTCGTATCAGTGCGGTCATTTATGTGGAGCGTGACAGCCAAAAAGGAATCATTATCGGTAAGAACGGCTCCGCACTCAAACGGGTAGGTTCGGAAGCAAGGAAAGATATAGAGGCATTTTTTGAGAAAAAAGTGTTTCTGCAACTCTTTGTTAAGGTCGATAAGGACTGGCGCAGTTCGCAATCCCGCCTCAGACATTACGGCTATGACTTGAAGTAACGACTTAATCTCTTTCAGACTATCCCTTCTGCTGCATTATTTCAGGCAGAAATCCAACCATATAAAATGGTATGTTGATTAGTTTGAAAGTCTTTTTCTTGTAGAGCGACACCACCTCATCAATTTGCATAGGTGCGTTCCACACGCGAATAGCCACATCATCGTCGGATTGTTCCATATATTGGTGCAACGATTTTAGATGGTTGTTATGTCCGAGTTTCACTTCAACAGGTATCAGTCGCCCTTCGTACTCCCACACAAAATCCACTTCGGCAGACGACTGTGTGTTCTCATTCACCCAGAACATACGTCTTGCTCTTGTGCTTTCAGACAGCGTTAGCAGTTCTTGTCCTACTAATTGCTCTGCGTAAGCACCTTTCCATATATCAAACAGGTTTCTGCTACTGAATATGTTTTTTGTGTTATTAACAGCGGCACTTGCTAATCCTGCGTCTAACCACGGGATAGGAGGTTGCGCCGCTCACAGGACAGATTATTTGTCTTCTTTTTGACGAGCAGAGGTGGATTTGTCAGTATTGTTAAGAAAAGGCATCTTGTCGGAAGATGCCTTTTCTTATGTTATTGAACATAAAATGTGATATTATGTCTTGTCCAAAGTATTAGTAAGCGATAGCGAAGACGACTCGTTGTTGTGAGGGTTTGCCTGTAACCATACATTTGCCTGTTTCTTGTTTGAATCCCGGTAGCGGGTTTAAGGGTATGCAGCGTATGGTGGCTTTTGTTTCTTCTTTGATACGTTCTTCTGTTTCAGGTGTTCCGTCCCAGTGGCAGAGCAGGAAGCCACCTTTTTTGATTTCCTCTTTGAACTCTTCGTAGGAGTCGCAGGTGCGGATATTGGCGGTACGGAAGTCGAGTGCTTTTTGGTAGCAGTTGTGTTGTATCTGTTCGAGGAGGGTTTGAACATAGTCCGCAATTCCGTCGAAGGAGATTGTTTCTTTGGTGAGAGTGTCGCGTCGTGCCACTTCGATGGTATTGTTTTCAAGGTCTCGTTGTCCCATAGCGAGTCGTACGGGGATTCCTTTGAGTTCGTAGTTAGCGAACTTGAATCCGGGTGAGGACTGTTCGGAGGTGTCCACTTTGACTCTTATGCCCATTTGCTTTAATTGTGCAGCGAGCGGGTCAAGGCGTTGCATAAGAAGGTTGAGGTCGTCTTGTTTTTTGAAGATAGGCACGATGACGACTTGTATAGGGGCGAGTGCGGGCGGGAGTACGAGTCCGTTGTCATCGGAGTGAGTCATTATGAGTGCTCCCATCAGTCGCGTGGATACTCCCCATGAGGTAGCCCATACGTATTCGTATTTATTTTCTTTGGAGAGGAACTGCACGTCGAAGGACTTGGCGAAGTTCTGTCCGAGGAAGTGGGAAGTGCCTGCTTGCAGTGCTTTACCGTCTTGCATCATAGCTTCAATGCAGTAGGTATTGAGTGCACCGGCGAAGCGTTCGTTAGCCGATTTGACACCTTTGATGACCGGTATTGCCATTATTTTTTCAGCGAAGTCGGCATAGACATCGAGCATTGTGCGTGCGTAGTCTTCTGCTTCTTCTTTGGTGGCGTGTGCTGTGTGTCCTTCTTGCCAGAGGAACTCGGCAGTGCGCAGGAAGAGTCGTGTGCGCATTTCCCATCTCATAACGTTGCACCACTGGTTGCATAGTATAGGCAGGTCGCGATAGGAGGAAATCCAGTTCTTATATGTGGACCAGATGATTGTTTCCGATGTAGGTCTGACGATGAGTTCTTCTTCAAGTTTGGCATTAGGATCCACCACCACTCCTTTGCCGTTAGGGTCGTTCATTAGTCGGTGGTGTGTAACGACGGCGCACTCTTTGGCGAAGCCTTCGACGTGTTCAGCCTCGCGACTGAGAAAGGATTTAGGTATGAGTAGCGGGAAATAGGCGTTTTGTACGCCTTGTTGTTTGAATCGTGAGTCTAATTCTTTTTGTATTGTTTCCCAGATGGCATATCCGTAGGGTTTGATTACCATACAGCCGCGTACTGCACTTTGTTCGGCGAGGTCGGCCTTGACGACCAGTTCATTATACCATTTGGAGTAGTCTTGTTGTCTTGTAGTCAGTTTTTGAAAGTTTGCCATTTATCGTAATTTGTATTGTTTGCGTAGTTGTTCAAAATCGGAGGGGTGTTTTTTGAGTCTTTCGCTCACTCGTTCGAGCCACCCCGGTGCGCTATCGCCTGAAAGCGACTGCAAAGATACGATTTTTTTGTCAATTCTCAAAATCGGAAGCCCAAAATGTTGCGAAATTTTGC
>CAMVHW010000042.1 GCA_947167395.1 uncultured Bacteroidales bacterium | reverse complement strand
TATGAGTGATTTATATTCGTCGCGCGAATGAAGGCTGAACACACCGGAAATAACTATCGATATGCCGTCCAATTCGTGCGACGTGGGCTCGTCTTGTGCTTCCGACTCAAATTGTAAGCCTGCTTTTTGAAGGCGAATAAGCAGTTGCTGATTGGTTTGTGAGGCGAAATAGTCGATTATGTTGCGAGCAATCTGTTCTCCCACATCGTCAATGCCGACGAGTTGGTCTATGGTTGCCCATTGCAGTTCTTGCAGCGAGCGATAACGCCGTGCTATCTTCTTGGCAGTCGTTTCGCCCACCATCCGTATGCCAAGAGCAAATAGAACTCGCTCCCAACCTACTTGTTTTGAGGCTTCTATACCTGCCATAATACGTTCAGCCGACTTCTGACCAAAGCCCTCCAATGAGGACAATTCACTGACCTTCAAATCGTATAAGTCGGCTATGGAGTGAACCAAATCTTTGTCCCACAAAAGGTCAATCGTTTCTTCGCCTATACCGTATATGTTCATTGCCTTACGGCTCACGAAATGCTCTATCTTGCCTTTTTGCTGCGGCGGACAACCTGCTTCGTTTGGGCAACGCCATGCAGCCTCACCCTCTATACGTACCAAACGACTGCCACATTCCGGACAATAACTGATAAACTCCCAACGCTCACCGACAGTATTGTCTGTGTTCTCCTCCTTGCCTACAATCTTAGGTATGATTTCGCCGCCTTTCTCCACCCATACATTATCGCCTTCGCGTATGTCCAACTGACGCACAAAATCCTCGTTATGTAATGTGGCACGCTGAACCATAGTGCCGGACAACTGTATGGGGTCTAAATTGGCAACGGGGGTGATTACACCTGTACGACCTACCTGATAGGTAATCTTTCTTAATCGTGTCAGTTGTCTTTCTGCCGGGAACTTATACGCGATAGCCCAGCGAGGTGTTTTGGCAGTGAAGCCTAATTGCTGCTGCGTGGCTATATCGTTTACTTTCAGTACTATACCATCGGTGGCAACAGGCAGTGTCTTGCGAGCCGTGTCCCAGTAACTGATAAACTGCATCACCTCGTCCACCGAATGACATACCTTTATATGTTCGCTTATGGGAAAGCCCCATTGTTTGGCTTGTTCCAAGCGTTCTGTATGTGTCTTACCCGGCAAGTCCTCGCCCAAGACATGGTAGAGCATACATATCAGTCCTCTCCTTGCCACTTCGCTTGCGTCGAGCATTTTCAGCGTGCCGGAAGCAGCATTGCGAGGATTGGCAAACAGACTGTCCTCGTTGGCTTCACGCTCCTTGTTCAAGCGTTCAAAAGCCTCCCACGGCAACAATACCTCACCGCGAATCTCGTAGTAGGAAGGCAGGTCTTTAATGTAGGTGGGGATGGTCTTAATGGTGCGTATATTACGTATCACATCGTCCCCTTTGATACCGTCGCCGCGTGTCAAGGCACGGGTCAGATGACCTTGCTCATAGTGAAGAGATATGCTCAATCCGTCAAACTTCAGTTCAGCCACAATCTCCACACCGTTTGGCAGGTGTCTTGCCCAGTCTTCTATCTCCTCACGGCTGTATGAGTTAGCCAACGAGAGCATAGGATAGCGATGTGCCACCTGCTCAAAGCCGTTAGGACGACTGCTAAGGTCGCTGCCCACTTTCTGCGTAGGCGAGTCGGGGGTGATGAGGTCGGGATAAAGCGTTTCCAACTCTTGCAGACGCTTCAACTTAAAATCGAAGTCGCGGTCGGACAACTCAGGCGCATTGAGAACATAATAACGATAGTTGGCATCTATCAGTTCAGCCTTCAAGCGTTGAGCCTCCTCACGCTCGCTCTGTTCCGTGGAAAATAAGTCTGTCATAATGAACATTTAGTTTACTATAATCTTACGATGTCTTACCGTGCCTTCACAATAGAGATGAACGATATAGATGCCGCTGCGCCAACCAGTGGTGGATATGGTTTGGGCGGCTGACGTTATCTTTATTTCGTCTTGCAGGCGACCCTGTATGTCATATATCCTCAGCAGTCCGCCTTGAGCATTGATGACTTAGGTAGTTATCCTCAAACAATATACTCTCGTCGCTTACAAGGTCAATGTTGGTAACAGACTGTTGCCCCATGCGAAGACCTACTATAATCGGGTCGTGGTCAGAGTAGCGGAACATAGTGCCGTCGTTATTGGACATATTATATGAATAACTGTTCTTTTCGTCCGAATTGACGTGGTATGCCATCATACCAGTTACTTGCTTGAGCATTGATTCGTTGCACAATGCGTGGTCCAAATAACCTGTCTGACTGTTATATACATAACTGTAACTGGAGTCGGCATGGAAATAGCGGTGCAAGTCGGTCATACCGTTATCGGTCAATATACGTATGGGGTCTTCTTTGGCGTAAGCGTTCAGGTCGCCTAAAACCAAGATGTCGTCTTCACCTATGTATGTGCGGAAATTCCTGTATTCATTGACCACCGATTCGGCTTCTTTTTTTCTGTCCCCGTTGAACGTGCCTTGACCATCACCTTTGTCGGCATTGTCGCCTGTGCCTGTGCCTGATTTAGCCTTAAAGTGGTTGATACTCACTATAAAGCGTTCGCCGCTTGACTTGTCTTGAAAACATTGCATCTGCTTGCGATAGTTAACTCCATAGTTATTGGTGCGAATGTCGCCGTAGGGTTCTATTTTTTGCGTGCAATAGACATAGCCTGCTTTGGTATAACTGCTTGAAGGTAAGGTGCCGTCATTGATATACGAGAATGACCTGCCTGTTTTTTGACTAAGGTCGGCGGCTATCTCCTTTAAGGCTGACTGACCCAACTCTATCTCCACCAAGGCATAGATGTCGGCATTGATGAGGGCAAGAGCCTGACTTACCTTCTTTCGTTGCGCTTGATGGGCTTCGTACGATGACGGTCCGTAGCCCGTACCGAGGTTCTCCACCAAGTAGTAACGCAGGTTGGCTCCGCATACTAATATGTCGTGTGTGCCGCGACTGTCTATTTGGCTCATATCCAGACCTTTCTGCATATCCGAGCGGGAGTTGCCCACCCACTCGCAACTCTGCAGCGACAGACTGCCCGTCGAATTGACATACACAACCATATTCCTCAGTCTCTCACCTGTACGATGGTAGCCGCTGATACCCGAAATAGAAACAGTGCCTTGTGAGTTAAGAGAAAGCAAGGTGTTGTATTCCGCCGACATAGGCAGACACTGATTGGTGGGGGAGAAGATACGCCGTGGAGATACATAATAGCCCGACTGATTGCTGCATACATACCAATCGTCAGCCATACGAACCGTCTTACCTACATACGGACTGAGGTCGCTCGTCTTCCAGCGTTGCTTGTCCTTGACGGAAACAAGCGTTTGAGACCAACAGCCGACGGCGAATAAAAGAAAAATGAATAAGCAACAGTTGCGATATGAGTACATAAGAATATGGTGTATCTGTTTTTGTAATAAGCATTTCATAAGCGCGCAAAAATAGGTCAGAAGAGATAAATAAGCAACTATTCAACGCAAATTCTTATTTTCTTGACTTTTATTATTTTTTTTTAGAGAGAGAATATATTTTTGTCGCTGTTCACAAACTTAAAACTAATGAGGTTATGAAACATTTGCTATTAGGAGACGAGGCTATTGCCCAAGGTGCAATAGACGCAGGATTGAGCGGTGTGTATGCCTATCCGGGTACGCCCTCAACAGAGATTACGGAGAATATTCAGATGTACGAAGCCAAGCGTAAAGAAGGCTCGCCTATCTTTTGCCGTTGGGCTACCAACGAGAAAACGGCTATGGAAGCAGCATTAGGTATGTCCTATATGGGTAAGCGTGCGCTGGTATGTATGAAGCATGTGGGGATGAATGTGTGTGCAGATGCTTTTATGAACTCTGCCATAACCGGTGTTAACGGAGGTTTGGTGGTATTGGCTGCGGACGACCCTTCTATGCACTCTTCGCAGAACGAGCAGGATAGCCGCTTCTATGGTAAGTTTGCCATGATTCCCACTTTCGAGCCGAGCAATCAGCAAGAAGCCTACGATATGACTCAATCAGCCTTTGCTCTTTCCGAGAAACTGCATACGCCTGTCTTAATGCGTGTTACTACTCGTATGGCACACTCGCGCGCAGTGGTCAGTACCTCCGACCAACTGCCCACGCAAAACCAAATGTCCCTGCCGCAGAACGTACAACACTTTATTCTTCTGCCCGCTTTTGCCAAAAAGAACTATGCCGAATTGGTGGCAGCGCAAGACGACTTCATTGCAGATGCTGAAAAGAGCGGACGCAACAGATACGTCAAGGGCGAGAATCCTCAAAAAGCCATCCTGACCTGCGGAATAGGTTATAATTACCTTATGGAGGTGCTGCATACCGATGTGGAAAACGAATGGAAAAAGGCTTCGATACTCAAAATAACCCAATACCCTCTGCCTGTTGCTCTTATCAACCAAATGGTGAGCGACGGCGCAAAAGAACTGCTCGTGGTGGAAGAAGGTCAGCCCGTAGTGGAAGAACTGATAAAGGGTATTATTCCTTCTGATATTAAGGTTATCGGTCGTCTTACGGGTGCTCTGCCTCGTATGGGTGAACTCAACCCTGACAGCCTGCGCAAGGCAGTGGGAATGGAGGCTCTGCCTACTTTGGAAGCCGACAATATAGTGGTCAGCCGTCCGCCTGCATTGTGTCAAGGTTGCGGTCATAGAGATATGTATGCCGCGCTCAACGAGGTGGCAAGAGAATATGCCTCACCGCGTATATTCGGTGATATAGGTTGCTATACGCTCGGTGCTTTGTCGCCTTTCCACGCTTTGCACGCAACAGTGGAAATGGGTGCTTCCGTTACTATGGCAAAGGGTGCAGCCGATGCCGGACAACACCCCTCGATAGCCGTTATCGGCGACTCCACCTTTACCCATTCGGGAATGACGGGACTCTTGGATTGCGTTAACTCAAAGGCTAATGTGGTTGTGCTTATTTCCGACAACCTCACCACAGGTATGACAGGCGGTCAAGACTCTGCCGGAACAGGTCGTTTAGAGCAGATTTGCTACGGACTCGGTGTGGAGAAAGAGCACGTGAGAGTGGTTGTGCCTCTGCCTAAGAATATGGACGAGATTAAGCAAGTGCTGCGTGAGGAGATAGACTATAACGGCACCAGCGTTGTCATAGCACGTCGCGAATGCATACAGACGCTCAAACGCCATCTCAAACAAGCAAAGAAATAATCTCGAATAGGTTTAACTAATCAAAAACGAAATCACAATGAACAAAAATATAATTTTAGCCGGTGTGGGAGGTCAAGGTATCCTTTCTATCGCAACCGTTATCGGCGAGGCTGCTCTTGCCGAAGGTCTTTACCTTAAACAAGCAGAGGTACACGGAATGAGCCAAAGAGGCGGTGACGTACAGTCTAATCTGCGTATATCGTCCGATCCTATTATGAGTGACCTTATAGAGAAAGGCGGTGCCGACCTTATTATCTCGCTTGAGCCGATGGAAGCACTTCGTTATGTATCATATCTGAATAAGGACGGCTGGATTGTTACCTCGTCCGTGCCTTTTGTTAATGTTCCCAACTATCCTGATATAGAAGAAGTGTTGGCTCATATAAAGGCTCTGCCCAATCATGTTCTTCTTGACGTTGAGGCAATAGCCAAAGAGGCAGGTGCTCCTCAACAGGCTGCCAATATGGTGCTCCTCGGTGCCGCTATCCCTATGCTGGGTATCGACCACGACAAGATGATAGCCGGTGTAAGACGTGTGTTCGCAAGAAAAGGCGAAGAAGTGGTGGAGAAGAATGTTGCTGCAGTGGAAGCAGGATATAGCAACAGCAAAAAGTAAGCACTATGAACTTCCCATTGGATAAAGATACAATCGATAATATATGTATCGATTTTGGTCTTCGTAATGCTCACGAATTGGGTAATGCCTCCATAAGGCAATTAGTGGGTGTGGTCAAAGACATCGAGCGTGCTACGGGTGAGGAGTTCGTTCACATGGAATTAGGTGAGCCCGGACTGCCCTCCGAGATGATTGGTATAGAAGCCGAACACGAGGCTCTGCTCAACGGCTATGGTGCCAAATACCCCGTTATAACGGGCATACCTGAAGTTAAGCACTGGGGTTCGGAGTTCGTCAAAGCCTTTGTGGGCTTGGACATTCCCGATGACTGCATTGTTCCCACCGTAGGTTCTATGCAAGCCGCTTTTGCTCTTAATCTTACTATGTCGCAGTTGGATAGCGAGCGTGATACGGTGCTCTTTATCGACCCTTGTTTCCCTGTGCAGAAACAGCAGTGTAAGGTGATAGGAGTGAGAGTGGATTGCTTCGATGTGGCTGATTTCCGTGGTGAGGCTCTGGCAGCGGAGTTGGAGCGTCATTTCCAAACAGGTCGTATAGCCGCAATGCTCTTCTCCAATCCTAATAACCCATCGTGGATGTGTCTTACAGAGAGAGAGTTGGAGATAATAGGTCAGTTGGCTACCAAGTACAATGTTATAGTTATAGAAGACCTCGCCTATCTCAATATGGACTTCCGTGACACCAAGCGCGGCATACCCTATCAGCCGCCTTATCAGCCTTCAGTAGGTCGTTATACCAACAACTGCGTCCACATGCTATCTGCCTCGAAGATGTTCTCCTATGCCGGTCAGAGAGGTGCCATAGTGGCTGTCAATCCTGCCTTGGCACATCGTTGCTTCCCTTCTTTGGGTAAGAGATACGACAATGACGGACAGTTCCTGCGCAACTTCGTCTATATTATTCTCTATAGTCTGTCTTCCGGCGTAACCCATTCGGTGCAATTTGCTATGGCGGCTATGTTCAAGGCAGCGTGCCAGGGCAAACTCAACTTCGTGGCTCATACTCGCGAATATGAACGCCGTGCTAAACGCATAAAAGATATTATGGTCAAGAACGGTTTCCATATAGTCTATGACAAAGATGCCGACGGCAGTGAGGTGGGTAACGGCTTCTTCTTCACGTTCGGCTATAAGGACTGGACGGGTGAGAAAATGCTTAATAAACTCATCTATTACGGCGTGTCGGCTATTGCCTTGGCTTCAACAGGGGCTATGAGAGAAGGTATGCGTGGTTGTGCCAGCGCAATAAGAGAAGACCAATACCAACTCTTGGACGAGAGATTGAGAAAATTCAACGAAGACTTCAAGGACAAATAAATACCTTCGGGTATGCTTCATCTTCGTACGAGAGAACCAAAAAGCCTGTTTATTAACAGGCTTTTTGGTTCTCTTGACACATATATTTCCATAGCGGAGCAGCGTGAAGGGCTTGTACTATCTCACCCCTGTCCAACAGCGTCTGTACATCTTCTTTGGTCATTATATGCACGCGTATATCTTCCGTTTCCTCTTGGTGTTGTTCGGTGAGTCGCTCCACACCGGTGGCGAGGAATGTGTATGAATGGTTATTATGGTTGGTGGGATTAGGACTGAGCACCATAAACTCCTGCCATTCGCCACCGCCAAATCCTGTTTCTTCCAATAGTTCTCTTTTTGCTGCTTCAAGCGGTTTCTCGCCTTCGTCCACCACTCCTGCCACCAACTCAAAGTGGGTTTCGCCCAAGGCGTGACGATACTGGTCTATCATAACCATTTCGCCCTCTTTGGTTATGGCAATCACATTGATCCAATCAGGAAATTCCAACACGAACCACGTGGGAATCTGCTTGCCTGAAGGCAGTTCAACACACTCTTGTCTGACGTTCAGCCACTGACCAAGATTAAGTATGTTCTATGAGGACACTACTTTCCATTTGCGATTTTCAAGTAAGGGTATCATATACTTTTTTCCATTTTATGGTTAAATAAACAGTTCTTGCCAACAGGTGGGCAAAGTATGCCATATATAGGGCATTGATGCCTAATAACGGTCTGAATACTAAATATGTGATTACGAATGCCACTGCTGCCCATATCATTGCATTGCGTATATAACTTCCTGCTGCGGCACCTATATAAACGCCGTCCCACATAAAAGCCAAGGTAGAAATCAAAGGCATCAGTATGAGCCATATATAATACTTCTTTGCCGTGAGCAACACCTCACTGTCGGAGGTAAGAAGCGATATACATTGGTCTGCCGACAGAGCATATACAAGGGTGAACACTATGCATACGCCTAACGACCATAGGAACAGCAGTTTGACCGTAGGTAGGGTGTCGTTATGCTCGCCTATCTCTCTTCCTACCAACGCCTCACCGGCGTAGGCAAAGCCGTCCACAAAGAACGAGAAGAACATCATCAGTTTCATTATCACTGCCGATACAGCCAACTCCACATCGCCATACTGCGTGGCAAGGCTCGTGAAGCCGACATACACAATCATAAAACACAGTGAGCGGACAAAGAGATTGGCGTTCAGCCGAAAGAGCGAGCAGTCGCCGTTCGACACGGTCTGCATACGGAGTTGAGGACGATAGTCTTTGTATTTAATAAAGCGGATGATATATGCTAATATCAGTCCCGACATCTGTGCTGCCACCGTGCCGTATGCAACACCCATAACGCCCAATCGCGTATGGAAAGATAGCAAGTAACTGACCACTATATTGACCACATTGACCGTTATGTTGGTAGCCATAGTGCTGACCGTGTCCTGCATACCTATAAACCACCCCTTATATGCCATCAATGCCAAGGTGGCAGGGGCTGCCCATACACGAATAAAAAAGTACTCACGAGCAAAGTCAGCCACCTCCTTTGAGCAAGGAACGGCATACAAAACGCCATTAACAAACAGCCATTGCACAGCCCATATCACGATAGCGGCTATATAGGCAATCCTAAGCGAGCGATGTAGTAGGCTGTTGCACTCACCCTTATCACCCCTGCCGTATGCCTGTGCCGTCAGACCGCTGGTGCCGACACGCAAGAAACCGAAGTTCCAATAGAGCAGGTCGAAGAGCATTGTGCCGATGGCTATGCCGCCGATGGCAGTGGCATCCGAGAGGTGTCCCACGATAGCCGTGTCCACCAAGCCCACCAACGGAATCGTTATGTTAGCCAAGATGGCGGGCAGCGCCAAACGAAGAATCTGCTTATTCAATCACCCCTCCTCCGACCAACAGGTCGTCTTGGTACATGACTGCCGACTGACCGGGCGTTACTGCCCATACCGGCTCATCGAAGACTATCTGTCCCCTATGCGCCGTGCTGTCTATGGATTGATAATGAGCCGCTGAAGGATGGCTGCGATAGCGTATCTGCGCCATAACAGGCTCGCTCTCGTTGCCAGATCGGAGAGACACGTCTGAACTCCAGTCACCAACCACAATCTCGTATGCCGTCTTCTGCT
>CAMVHW010000041.1 GCA_947167395.1 uncultured Bacteroidales bacterium | reverse complement strand
GTATTGACAGAGAGCGTTTCCGCCATGCTTTTATGCCTGTCGGTGTGTCCTTGGAAGGGCAGTTCTCCTCTTTCTTTACCCATCGTATCTTGCCTGACGAGTTGATTACCGGCGAACCTATGCTGACAGAAGGCGAGAGTCGTCAGGTGGTGGTGGCTGCGGGAAGTGTGGCTATGAACGAATGGCAGGATGGCGAGCCTTTGGCTGCGGGTTTTGACCGTTATAGCAAGACGCAGTTTGGCAACCGCGACTTCCTCGTGCAAGCAGTCCTGTGGCTGACCGACGATGCCGACCTCTTGTCGCTGCGCCATAAAAGCGTGCAACTGCGCCTGTTGAACGAACAAAGAGCCTATCAGCAGCGAAGTAAGATAGAAGTGATAAGCGTCGTGTTGCCCATATTCGTTCTGCTGATTATCGGTATATTGGTGTGGGGATACAGAAGATACAGATACACTCACGCCGTTTAGTAAGTTTTTGGTGCTAAACGCCTCCTAACGTTTAATCAAAGAAGTATGAAGAGATTGTTGTTATTATATTGTTCAGTGGTTATGTCAGTATGCCTTTGGGGGCAGACTGAATTGCTGCCTTTTCCCACTGACACCATTCAAGACACTATCGTCTATCGTTATTACGCTCCCAAAAGTGTGGGATTATACCGTATAAGCAAGATATTCGACGTACCGCAAGATGTTATTATCCGTTGGAACCCGCAGTTGGCTGTTCGCGGTCCGCAACTGGACGAGATGTTGCTTATTCCGTCGGGTATGGTGGTTAAAAAAGAAACTGAGAAAAAGGCAGATAAGACGGCAGAACCTACCAAAGAGAATATAAAGGAAGAAAGAGTGGAGTCAATCATTCCTCGCGACTTCAAGACACGTGAGGAACTGCAAAAAGGAGAAAAAAAACTATCCATTGCCAAAGAAGAGAACAAGATTGAGTATATAGAACCGACAGATAGTGTGTTGCCTGTCTTGCCTGCCGATAGCAGTGTCCTGCGTTTGGCTGTTCTCTTGCCTCTTAATACTCAAGAGGCTGAGCGAACAAGCGATGACGACCGCTTCTTCGATTTCTATGCAGGTCTGCTGTTGGCTGTTAATGATTATCAAAAAGGCGGCAGGC
Organism: uncultured Bacteroidales bacterium; assembly: GCA_947167395.1. Taxonomy (GTDB): domain Bacteria; phylum Bacteroidota; class Bacteroidia; order Bacteroidales; family Paludibacteraceae; genus Colicola. Next base: position 8,258 of record CAMVHW010000041.1, on the reverse strand, counting down.
GGGTGGAGATACATACTTATGATGTACCTAAACACGACAAGGGATTGAACAACGTCCTTACAGACCCGTGGCTGACGCAGGCTGACGCTCTTATCGGTCCTGCCTATTCCAATCAGGTGAAGATAATGAGCGGATGGGCTCTGGAACATAAGAAATGGATATTGGTTCCTTTTACCTCTAATGTGGACGGTATAGATAACAATCCTTATATACTCCAATTCAATCCCACTTCCGAAGTGGAGTTCGATAAGTTTGAAAAACAACTGTTGAGCGACATAGACAACAACAACCCCGTGCATTATGTCTTATTGGAGTCGGCACAAGGTACGACCTCCTATATGAAACACTTGCAGGAACAGGTAAGCAGGTCAAGTATATCCCACAGCACCATTCAACTGCACGAGTTGATGGTTGACTCGGCTGATTATGCTTTCCGGGATAGCGTGGAGAATATATTGGTGCTTCATACCGATAAGTATGCTAATGCAAGTGTCTTGCTTCCGCATATTATGCAACTTGCCGTTCGTCACCAAACCACATTATTCATTCCCTATTCGTGGCTGAAGATGAGACTCACTATGCCTCTTATGTATATGACAACATTTGAGATTAACTTGGCTGAACAGGAAAGACTGCAGGCATACGAAAATGACTTCGCACGCTTTTTTGGACTATATACGGTAACCTCCGCTTATCCTCATTATGACTTGTTAGGTTATGACTTGACCTCAGGCTTGCTCTATATGCTCAACGATTTCAGGCAAAAAGTTGCAGCCAATCCGACTACTTACGGTGTATATAACGGCTTGCAGTCGGATATCTATTATACTCGCGAACAGGAAGAAGGAGGTTGGATGAACAAACAGATAAAGATAATCAGACCTTGAGAATAAAAAGAAACATATTACTCATCCTTGCTCTGTTGAGCCTGTCTGTCGCTATATGTGCTCAACCTCGTTTGAGAGAGCCGGAGATGTATGTGGGCATTCACGGCGGAGTGATGGCTGCCACTATGAATTTCTCACCCGTGGTGGCAGGTATGGACAACTTGCTCAAAAGTGCAGTTTTAGGCGGCAACGGAGGCTTACTCTTCCGCTATATAGGGCATAAATACTGCGGCTTGCAAGTGGAGTTGAACTATATGCCTCGCGGCTGGGGAGAGAGTTGGACTACCGATTCCCTTAGCGGAACATACCAAAGACGCTTGGACTATATTGAACTGCCTTTCTTGATGCACCTCTATTTCGGCAGCAACAAGAACCGAGGTTTCATCAATCTCGGACCGGAGATAGGCTTCTGCCTGTACGACACAAGCCGAGGTGAACAACACCCCGCAAGCAAGTACCAGTATGGTCAGATAGATAGTCCCTTCGATTGGGGCATAGCCGTTGCGGCAGGGTATTATGGGCGTACCGACAAGTGCGGAGCTTTCCAATTCGACCTGCGTTTTAATTATAGTCTGTCAGATACCTTCTCACATCGTAAGACTGCCTATTTTAATCATTCGGCTGCTATGAACCTGAGCCTCAATGTGGCATATATGTGGGAGATAAAACAAAATAAATAAGCATTATGACAAAAATTATTTCTATAGCCAATCAGAAAGGCGGTGTGGGTAAGACTACCACCGCCATCAATCTTGCGTACGGCTTAGCCGAGGAAGGCAAGCGCGTATTGCTGGTGGATGCCGACCCGCAGGCTAACGCCTCGTCGGGCTTGGGCATCGACATCAAGGAGTTGAAAACAACAATCTACGAGTGCCTCATCAGTCCTATCGACCCGCGACAAGCCATCGTACCCACCTCGCAGAAAAACCTCTTTGTGCTGCCCAGTCATATAGACCTCGTGGGAGCGGAGATAGAGATGCTCAACCTTGAACACCGCGAGCAACGACTCAAGCAGACACTCAACCAATTAGGCGACGAGTATGACTATATACTCATCGACTGCTCGCCGTCCTTGGGACTGATAACGGTCAACGCTCTCACTGCCAGCCATTCGGTTATCATTCCCGTACAATGCGAGTTCTTCGCCTTGGAAGGAATAGCCAAACTGCTCAATACAATCAAGATAATCAAGAGCCAACTCAATCCGCAGTTGCAGATTGAAGGCTTCTTGCTCACTATGTACGACAGCCGACTCAGACTCAGTAATCAAGTCTATGAAGAGGTTAAAAGACACTTCGGACAGTTGGTATTCAATACCGTCATCAGCCGTAACGTTCGTTTGAGCGAATCACCCAGTCACGGTATGTCCGTACTCGAATATGACCCGCTCTCCAAAGGAGCACAAAACTATGTTCAATTAGCCAAAGAACTGATAGCACGATGAAGAAACTGACAGGATTAGGGCGAGGATTAGATGCCCTCATAGACACAACGCACATAGTTACGGAAGGTTCGTCGTCTATCAACGAGGTGGATATGTCGCTCATCGCGGCCAACCCCCTCCAACCACGACGCACCTTCGATGCAGACGCACTCCAAGAGTTGTCCGACTCCATACGCGAACACGGCGTCATCTCGCCTATCACCCTGCGTAAGAACGATGACGGAACATATCTCATCATTGCCGGTGAAAGACGTTTCCGAGCAGCCAAAATGGCAGGACTCACCTCCATTCCGGCATACATTCGCACAGCCAAAGACGAACAGGTGATGGAGTGGGCTCTCATAGAGAACATACAGCGTGAAGACCTCGACGCCATTGAGATTGCTCTCGCTTACCAAAAACTGATGGACGACTACCAACTCACCCAAGAGAATATGGCGGAGCGTGTAGGTAAGAAACGTGCCACCGTCGCCAATTATCTGCGCTTGCTCAAACTGCCTGCCGAAATACAACTCGGCATCAAAGAGAAACGTATAGATATGGGGCATGCACGTGCTATACTCGGCAGTCAATCCACCGAACAACAACTCTCACTCTATAAGCGCATACTCCGCGACGGACTGAGCGTAAGAAAAGTGGAAGAACTGGTGAGCAACCAAAAAACACCTAATAGCACAAAAAAACCAAAGCCGACTGCCTCGTATAAACAGTGGCAGCAAGAACTCGCCGCTCATCTCGGCTTGGACATCAAAATAGCCAATGGCAAAATATCCATACCCTTCTCCGACGAAGACGAACTGCAAATGTTAGTAAAGAAACTGATGAATTGAAACCTCTCTTTACTGTCATATTATCCCTTTTCCTATGCTTGCCCTTGTTGGCAAACAACGAACTCCAAACCGTTACGGATAGTGTCGCAGCAGCCGATACGGTAACCATTCAATGGCATCCCGACCCTAATCGTGCCACGTGGCTGGCTGTCATTGTCCCCGGATTGGGACAGATATATAACCGCAGTTACTGGAAACTGCCCATAGTCTATGGAGCCTTTATGGGCTGCGCATACGCTATCTCGTGGAACGGAGGTATGTACCAAGACTATAAATTGGCATATAGGGACATCCTTACCGACACTGAATTAAGCACCGACCCCACACGCTCCTATAACGCCATCCTACCACCGGGATATACCATTGAAACAATGGGAGGCAGATCCCAATATACCAATACGCTTAATACACGTATGAATAAGTACAGACGTTATCGCGACATATCCATAGCCGCCACCTTTGCCGTCTATGTACTCAGCATAATAGACGCTTACGTCGATGCACAACTATTCGACTTTGACATCAGTCCCAACCTCTCGCTCAACGTAACACCCGAATTTAATTACCAAATACCCCAACAACGGACAACCGAAATCAAATTAGCCTTAACCTTCTGACTATGCTTAAACAAAACCTGCTTTTTCTTATTGCTTTCCTAAGTTGTGCTTTTCTTAATGCACAGACTATTGACTCGCTCTACACCGACAATTTTACCCTCGACTCGCTGCTTGCCAATGCCGACACGCTCGTGCTCGAACCCGATACACTCTACGACGAAACGGAAGACACCAATATACTGTGCTACTTTGACGAAGCAATGGCTTGGTTAGACACCACCGACTGCACCGCTGCCGATAGAATAACCGACCTGCCTGACTCGGTCTATAAGGCTCGCTTGCAAAACCTGCCCTTCATTATCGAAGTACCCTATAATAACGTAGTAAAAGGTTTTATCCACCATTATATCAACCGCTCCTCACGCCAGTTAGCCGGACTATGCCGATTGTCTGAATACTATTTCCCTATGTTCCAAGACATTATGGCTCGATACGACATGCCCTACGAACTATGCTATCTCTCGGTCATCGAGTCGGCTCTCAATCCGCAGGCACGCTCACGTATGGGCGCAGCAGGACTATGGCAGTTTATGCCCTCTACCGGCAAACTCTACGGACTGGAAATCAATTCCTTGGTGGACGAACGATTGGATCCCATACGCTCTACGGAAGCCGCTTGCAAGTACCTGAAAAACCTGTATTCACTCTTTGGCGACTGGAACCTTGCCATCGCTTCCTACAACTGCGGTCCGGGCAATGTCAACAAGGCAATACGACGTGCCGGAGGTAAACGTGACTTCTGGTCCATATACCCCTATCTGCCAAGAGAAACACGCAGTTATCTGCCTATCTTCATCGCTGCCTCCTACGCTATGAACTATGCCGACCAACACGGCATCTGTCCCGCACCCGATACACTCCTTATGCCTACCGACACACTGCTCATAGACAAACGTATGCACCTCCAACAAGTGGCGGACGTACTGACTATCGATATGAAAACCCTGCGTCGGCTTAACCCACAATACACAATGGACATACTCCCCGGCGGAAAAAACTATGCACTTTGTCTCCCCATCGAGAAGTCCGGACCGTTCATTGACCAACAAGATACCATCCTTGCACACAACGCCGACAAACTCATCAATAATAGACGCGCGGAAATAGACCTCGCACACAAAACAGGACTCAACGGCGGATATAGAGTGAACGGAATAACCTATTATAAAGTGAAAAAAGGAGATACACTCGGTGGCATTGCCAAGAAATACCATTGTTCGGTCAAGCAACTGCAAAAATGGAATAAACTGTCCGGCACTAACATAAGAGCCGGCAAAACACTGCGTATAGGAGGATGATCAATGACGGAAAACGGAAAAGTGTTTTACTCTATGCGAGAGGCAATCGAGAAGGTCGGAGTGCCTGCCTCCACGCTGCGATTTTGGGAAAAAAACTTTCCGGAAATAACTCCGCGTAAAGATAATCACGGCAATCGTTATTATAAAGACACCGACATCGATTTCCTCAAACGTATCAAGTATCTGCGCGACGAAATGCACATAACACGCCTTGAGGCTATCAAACGCGAACTGAAAGACAATAACAGACTGCGCTCCGACCAACGACAACACGCCTACGAAATACTCGTAAGAGTAAAAAAAGAACTCGAAGATATAAAGTCTAACCTTTAACACCCCTATAAATATGTTTACCAAAACCGATTTAGTACAACTCGAGCAACACGGCATAAGCCTCAAGACTGCTCAGGAACAAATGACTCGTTTCGCAACCGGCTACCCCTCGCTCAACATCATCGCTCCTGCCTCAACACGCAAAGGAAAAGGAATACGACATATCTTCCTCAAAGACCAAAAACACTATATCGACCTTTGGCAAACATATCTTAACCAAGGACACATAGTAACCAAATTTGTACCTGCTTCCGGAGCCGCTTCACGTATGTTCAAAGACCTCTATGCCTACCTCGACAACGGCATAGTAACTCCTGCTATTGAGCAGTTCCTATCTCATAAAGCATACTTCCCCTTCGGCAACCTCATTGCCGACAAGGACGGACAACAAGCGGTCGATTATATACTCAACACTCTTCACTACGGAGATATGCCAAAAGGCTTACTGCCCTTCCATAAGTACAAAGACTCAGTACGCACACCCGTCGAAGAACATCTCGTGGAAGGAGCACTCTATGCCGCAAGTATTGACAATAACGAAAAAATAAGCCGACTCCACTTTACCGTCAGCGAACAACACCTGCCGCATTTCCGCAAACTCGTGGCTGATTCCTTGCCCGCCTTGCAAAAGAAATATAAAACACGCTTTGAAGTCAGTTTCTCCACACAATCACCTGCCACCGACACGCTCGCTGCAAATGCCGACGGAACACCCTTCCGACAGAAAGACGGCTCTCTGCTCTTCCGACCCGGTGGACACGGAGCACTAATCAATAATCTCAACGACATAGATAGCGACATAGTCTTCCTTAAAAACATAGACAATGTAGTTCCCGACCGACTTAAAAAAGATACAGTCAGATACAAACAGCTGCTGGCTGGTGTGCTCATAGAGGAACAACAGCGAGTGTTCAGCCTCTTACGCTCCAACGATATAAGCGAGGAGGAAAAACAACGCTTGCGCCGACCTATTCGCGTTTGCGGAGTGGTTAAGAACACAGGCGAACCCGGAGGCGGACCTTTCCTCGTTAGAGAACAGGACGGCTCTATATCCTACCAGATACTCGAATCATCGCAAGTGGATGACAAAAGCCTGCTCGCTAAATCAACCCACTTCAACCCCGTTGATTTGGTTTGTGCTGTACGTGATGAGAATGGCAAAAAATATAACCTGCCCGACTTCGTTGATCAAAACACAGGCTTTATTTCTCATAAGTCGAAAGACGGAAAAGACCTGCTCGCACTCGAACTGCCCGGACTATGGAACGGTGCAATGGCTGGCTGGAACACCATCTTCGTTGAAGTACCTATCTCGACCTTCAACCCCGTCAAAACAGTTAACGACCTTCTGCGCAAAGAACACCAACCCTGCAACTGAATACAACAATGAGCAATAACAACATGGAGATAGAACGTAAGTTCCTTGTCAAAGACGATAGTTATAAGACTTTGGCTACCGAACAAGTGCCTATCTGTCAGGGCTATCTGTCGCTCAATGAAAGGTGCTCAGTAAGAGTGAGACGATGGGGCAACAAAGGCTTTCTTACCGTCAAGCAAAAAGCCGTCATAGGCTCGTTCGCACGATTTGAATGGGAAAAAGAGATTTCTGCTGACGATGCCGACCAACTGCTCGCACTATGCCTGCCCGGAAAAATAGAAAAAACAAGATATCTTGTGCCGATGACTGACGGACTCATTTGCGAAGTGGATGTGTTTGACGGACTGAACAATGGACTCGTTCTGGCGGAAATAGAACTACGGAGCGAAGAACAGACCTTCACACCGCCTCCATTCATTGGACAGGAAGTAACCTCCGACAAACGTTATTTCAATAGTTATCTCAGCCAACACCCTTTCTGTACGTGGTAATCCGATTTGTTTCACTTTTATGAAACATCAGGCGTTTATTAAGTAATGTTTTGAAGGGATAAACACATTTTTTGCATTTTTTATTTTGTCATAATAAAAATCCACTCTACTTTTGCGCTCGCTTTCGCTCGAGAGTGTGTTGGGGTTGTTTTGCTGGAGAGTGAAAGTAGGGCGGGGTAGCTCAGCTGGTTAGAGCGCATGATTCATAATCATGAGGTCCCCGGTTCAATCCCGGGCCCCGCTACTGATAAGACAAGTCATCCGACTTGTCTTTCTTCTTTATCTTTCCTCTTTATCTGTCCTCTGTTCTCTGTATTTTGTTCTCTGTTCTCTGTATTTTTGTCCTCTGTATTCTGTATTCCGTACCCTGTCCTCTGTATTTTTCTCGTTGATATTTCTTCGGCAATTTTATTGCCGAGTAGATTGCTTTTATTATCAGTCTGTTATACACTTTTTTTCTAAAAAATGCACAATAAATTTTGTCAGTTCATTTATCTGCCATATTTTTGCAACCGCTTTTGAGAACAAAAGTACCGCGTGAGGTACTATCAAGAGGGCGTTTAGCTCAGCTGGTTTAGAGCATCTGCCTTACAAGCAGAGGGTCTGCGGTTCGAATCCGTAAACGCCCACAATAGAAAATCAATCAAGTAAGTCGTAATAAAGCGAGATTCCTCGTCTGTATTGCGGCTTTTTTTATTTCGTTATGAAATAATAAGTCTCACCTTATTAAGGTAGTTTGTAATTAGGTTCTTCCGTCTTTGTTATGCACTTCGCATAGATGTCCCGCGTGACGACGCTGTATGTGTCTTCTTACGCATACCTTTTTTGCGTACAATATACACTCTTGATAATCAATCAGATGTGTATTTATTCTCGTTCATATAAATAGGGTGATTTCATCACCCTATCTCACACAATATCAATAAAATACAGTGTCCCAAAAAAACGGTCGTTTTTTTGGGACACTTTTCTGCTCTATG
>CAMVHW010000040.1 GCA_947167395.1 uncultured Bacteroidales bacterium | reverse complement strand
AGGATTAAGTATTAGTAAAACAAAACAATATGTACAGAACAAGAACTTGCGGCGAGTTGCGACTTGCCGACATTAACCAAACCGTTACTCTCGCGGGGTGGGTGCAACGCATCCGCAAAATGGGAGGAATGACTTTTATTGACCTTCGTGACCGTTATGGCATAACCCAATTAGCCTTCACACAAGGCACTACGGCTTTTGACCAAGCCAATAACCTCGGACGCGAATATGTGCTGCAAGTAACAGGTAAAGTGATTGAGCGTCAGTCGAAAAACCCTCAACTTCCGACAGGTGAGATAGAGATAGAGGTGGAGTCGCTCAACGTGCTTAACCCCGCTCTCACCCCGCCTTTTACTATTGAGAACGACACCGATGGCGGCGACGACATACGTATGCGTTATCGTTACCTCGACCTCCGCCGCGAGTGTGTGCGCAAGAATCTCGAACTCAGACATAAGATGGCCTTTGAGGTGCGTCGTTACCTCGATGAACAAGGCTTCCTTGAAGTGGAAACACCTGTACTCGTCAATTCCACACCGGAAGGAGCACGCGACTTCGTGGTGCCTTCACGAATGAACCCCGGCACTTTCTATGCTCTGCCGCAGTCGCCGCAGACACTCAAACAACTGCTGATGGTCAGCGGCTTTGACCGTTATTTCCAGATTGCCAAGTGCTTCCGCGACGAGGACCTGCGTGCCGACCGTCAGCCCGAGTTTACGCAGATAGACTGTGAGATGTCGTTTGTTGAGCAGGAGGACATACTGAATATGTTTGAGGGTATGACTCGTCATCTGTTTAAGACCATTCTCAATATCGACCTGCCTCAACTGCCTCGTATGACATGGGCGGACGCTATGAAGTACTATGGTAGCGACAAACCTGACACACGCTTTGAGATGACCTTTGTTGAACTGCACGACCTTTTCCACAAAGCAGAAGAGCAAAAACCTGAAAACGAACGTTTTAGTGTCTTCGCCAATGCTGCCTATATAGGCGGTATATGTGCCAAGGGTCAAGCCGTCTATACCCGCAAGCAGTTGGACGCTCTTACCGACTTTGTGCGCCGTCCGCAGGTAGGTGCCAAAGGTATGGTGTATGCAAGAGTGGAACAGGACGGAACGGTCAAGTCGTCTGTTGATAAGTTCTACACTCAAGAGGTGCTGCAACAAATGGCACAAACAATGAAAGCCGAGAAAGGTGATTTGATACTTATCCTCAGTGGTGATGACGCAATGAAGACTCGTAAACAACTGAGCGAACTGCGTCTTGAGATGGCACGTCAGATGGGCTTGCGCGACCCCAAGAAATTCTCTTGCTTGTGGGTGGTTGATTTCCCGATGTACGAATGGTCGGACGAGGAGCAACGTCTGATGGCTATGCACCATCCTTTCACTTCGCCCAAACCGGAAGATATACCTCTGTTGGACACCGACCCCGCGTCGGTGCGCGCCAACGCTTACGATATGGTAATCAACGGAGTGGAAGTAGGTGGCGGTTCGATTCGTATTCACGATGCACTACTCCAAGAAAAGATTTTTGAGGTACTCGGCTTCACTCCCGAACAAGCACAAACCAAGTTCGGCTTCCTTATGAACGCCTTTAAGTACGGAGCACCTCCTCACGGTGGTTTGGCATACGGACTGGATCGCGTTGTCAGCCTCTTTGCCGGATTAGACAGCATACGCGACTGTATCGCTTTCCCGAAGAACAACCAAGGTAAAGACGTTATGCTTGGCGCACCAAGCGTTATAGACCAAATTCAATTAGACGAACTGCAAATATCAGTAAGACAAGAAAATAAGTGATATGCTATTGTTCTGCTTATGATTGCAGCCTATATCAAGGAGATAAACAGCCTTTATCAGACCGGTCTGACCACTGAGCACTCTTTTCGTCCTGCCCTACAACGCCTCATAGAGGCTTGTACGGGCTGTACGGTTATTAACGAACAGAGTCATATAGACTGCGGTGCACCCGACTTGACTTTGCTTGGAACGCGGTCGTCCTCGTCCGCATCCACTAATCTGCCCATCGCCTATATCGAAGCCAAAGACCTTGAAGACGGCGACCTCGACGGACGAAAGAAAAACAAAGAGCAGTTCGACCGTTACAAAGCCTCATTGGACACTATCATCTTCACCGACTACTTGGATTTTCATTTGTACGAACACGGCGAGTGGCAACAGTCCGTTCGCTTGGCGGAGATAAGAGGCAACAAGATTGTATTAGTGGAAAATGATTTTGCCTCGCTGATGGAGCATATACGCGCAGCGCGTCCGCAACGTATCACGTCTGCTTCCAAGTTGGCACAACTGATGGCAGGCAAGGCACGTTTGCTGCGCGACATCATCGAGCGGGCACTCATCCAAGACGGGGACACGCCGACCGAACTGCGAGGTTACTTGCAGGCTTTCCAACAAGTACTTATCCACGACATCACGCCCAAGACCTTCGCCGACATATATGCGCAGACCATAGCCTACGGTATGTTCGCCGCTCGTCTGCACGACGACACACCCGCCGATTTTACACGAGCCGAGGCAGCCAACCTCATTCCGAAGACCAACCCCTTCTTGCGTAAGATCTTCCAGCAGATAGCCGGCTATGACCTTGATGAGCGTATTGCGTGGATAGTGGATGACCTTGTGTCCGCGTTTGCGGCAACCGATATGGAGAAGATTATGCAGGGCTTCGGCAAAAGCACACAACAGACCGACCCGATGCTGCATTTCTACGAGGACTTCCTGTTCCAATACGACCCTGCCGCCAAGAAACAATGCGGTGTTTATTACACGCCCCAACCCGTGGTGGAGTTCATCGTCCGCGCCGTGGATCAAATACTGCGCACCGACTTCGGTTTGCCGATGGGTTTGGCAGACACCGCGAAGATAACGCTTGGAGCGCGGTCGTCCTCGCCCGCAAAAACAATCCACCGTGTCCAAATCCTTGACCCTGCGACAGGTACAGGTACATTCTTGGCAGAAACGGTAAGACAGATTAAGCGCGACCTCGTAGGTCAAATGGGTGCGTGGGCGCAATATGTACCCGAACATCTTTTGCCGCGTCTGTACGGCTTTGAACTGATGATTGCCCCTTATACCCTCGCCCACCTCAAACTTGATATGGAAATCGGTATCCCGGCTTAACAGCGACTTAAAGTCTTCCTGACCAACTCATTGGAGGAAGCCGACAAAGAAGCCGGTACGCTCTTCGGAAACTACCTTGCCCAAGAAGCCAATGAAGCCTCCCATATCAAGCAGTCCGCACCTGTGATGATTGTTATAGGTAATCCGCCGTACTCGGTCAGCAGCAATAACAAAGGTGAGTGGATAAACCAACTGCTTGACGACTACAAACAGAACCTCAACGAACGCAACATACAACCTCTCTCGGACGACTATATCAAGTTCATTCGTTTGGCACAACATTATGTGGAACGCAACGGCGAAGGCATCGTGGCGTATATCAGTAACAACTCGTTCATTGACGGACTGATTCACCGCCAAATGCGCAAGGAACTGATGCGTGTCTTTGACAAGATTTATATCCTCGACCTGCACGGCAACACCCGCAAGAAAGAAACCACTCCCGATGGCGGCAAAGACGAGAATGTATTCGACATTATGCAGGGCGTAAGTATCAATATCTTTGTCAAACTACCCAAAAAATAGATGATGAACAATGTTTCAATGGAAATCTAATAATGAGATATTTAAAGGTGAGGGTATCTATCATCTTACTTTTACTGTTTTTGAGCGACTGCCCCTATTAGGCATATTGGGCGGCAACGAGAGGCAGGCTTGGGTCAAACTGTCGCCTATTGGTTACGACATCTCTGCCACCATACAGCATACAGGTGATCATTATCCGGGGGTTCGTCTGCTTGCCAAGCAACTTATGCCTGACCATATACATATCGTGTTGTGGGTACAATCGAACTGTGCATATAGTATCAAAGAGATTAGCCGCGGTCTGCGTCAGGCATGGCGCAAAATTGTCAACGCCCATCTATCCGATGCTGTATCCAATGGCGTTTCCAATGATGTATCCGTTAATATAAATCGGCAGATACTATCTGCCGACTCATATAAACAGATATCTGCCTCCCAATCCCAACGCCTGCTATCCTTCCCGCCTTTCGACGCCCCTTTCATCCGCACGTTAGCCGGCCGCAGCCAACTCGATGCGATGATCGCCTACGTACACGATAACCCTCGCCGTGCGCTATGGCGGCGGCTTCACCCCGAACTGTTCCGCGTGGTGCAAAACGCCCGTATAGGTAAGCGCGACTGCGCCCTGTTCGGCAACCTCTTCCTACTCCGACAACCCGTCAAACGCTCTGTCGTGTGCCACCGCTGGCGGATGGTGAGCGATAGCAACGGCGGCGAGACACGCGACTACAACACACCCTACGAGACCACAGACACCTTTGCCCGACAACGCGACGACCTGCTACAGGCAGCACGCGAACAAGAAGCCGTACTCGTCAGCGGCTGCATCAGCAAGGGAGAGCAACAGATCGTTGCCGATGCCATGCAGCAACACCTGCCGGTCATTCTGTTGCAGAAAGAGCCTATCACCTCGCCTTACTGGAAACCGCCTCGCAGCCGATTCGAGGCGTGCACTGACGGACTGCTACTTATCATAGCCCCAACCAACGCTTCCCAAGCAGGCGACTATCAAGGGGTGGATGCCACCACCGACTACGCCATCTTCCATAACCTCAACCTATGGGCAGAAAGCATCGCAGCCGAACAACTGCCCTGCACCATACATCATATAAACGGATAAATTGACCAAGTATGACCGAACAAGACAACCATACCTGCGAAGTCTATCATTTCGACCTCTACGGCACACGGGAGGAGAAATACAACTACCTGCAATCACACGACCTCAACACCGTCGAGTGGCAACAACTCAACCCGCAAGCACCGCAGTTCTTCTTCGTTCCCAAAGACTTCTCCATGCAACAAGAATACGAACAGGGATTTAAGATTGATGAGTTGATGAAAGTGAATACGAGTGGAGTAAAGACACACCACGATGAAGAATTAGTATCATTTATTCCTTTCAAAACAGAATATAATCAGCCTTACGCTTATCGTCCTTTTGATAATCGATACATTAACTATGACCTAAAGAAAGTAGTTCGTCATCGCTATGAAAAGATGCGCCATTTACTATACGGATACTATAGGGATACCGAAAGGATAGTAGGGCACGCCTCCGAGCGTGCCAATAAATCAACGCTTGGAAGCGTTGCCCACTATCCTCTGCCACACAGCAACGGATGCGCTACAGATGCGCTACCATTTGGCTATACAAATTTGTCCCTCGTAGTCTGCAAACAGCAAAGTACATTTGATTTTCAGCATGTATTTTGCACAAATCTTATTTCAGATATAAATTCTATTTCACTACAGAGCAAAGAGATTTCATATGTATTCCCCCTTTTCCTTTATTCCGAAGAGGGTTCTATTGAAACAGAGCGGCGGGTGAATATGGATTCGGCGATAATGGAGCGGATATTACTTGGAACGCGGTCGTCCTCGCCCGCTCACGATAATTATCCTGCGACAAATGCGGGCGGGGACGACCGCGCTCCAAGCGAGAACAATGCACTTGCCATCTTCGACTACATCTACGGCATACTCCATTCACCCACATACAGAGCCAAATACAAAGAATTCCTCAAGGTTGATTTCCCGCGTATTCCTTATCTAGACGCACTATGTGAAGGTCAAATAGGTAAAACCTTTGCCACCCCTGCCGATGCTTTTGAGCATTACCGCTTCTACGGCGAGCGATTAAGGAAACTGCACCTGATGGAGCAGAATACAATGCAAACCCTTGCCGACCAATACAAAGACATAGCCACCTTCCCCGAGGCAGGAAGTATGGTGGTGGAGGAGGTGAGTTTGATTGCGGGCGGGGACGACCGCGCTCCAAATATCGATGCGGGCGGGGACGACCGCGCTCCAAGCGTGCGCATCAACGACACACAGTACTTTGCCAATGTCCCTGCTGCAGCGTGGAACTTCTACATCGGCGGATATCAGCCCGCGCAGAAATGGCTAAAAGACAGAAAAGGCAGAACGCTCACCTTTGATGATATACAACACTATCGACAGATAATTACAGTCCTCATTGAAACGGCTCGGCTGATGGCTGAGATATAAACGCAATAACATAATCAACTATAAATTCTTTTCGCTATGAAACGACAAATTGTTTTTTCTTTCCTTCTTTGTTTCAGCCTAATACTATCGGCTCAAAGTGAAGAATCTTATCCTTCTTATGGTGATAACTGCACCAGCATACTTGCTGCTCCGGGAGCCACCGAAGACGGTTCAGCCATAACGAGCCATACCTGCGACTCGTGGTATCGCACGTGGATGCGTTGGTTGCCCGCAGTTGAATATAAGAACGACACCTTGGTGGAGGTCTTTGAGGGCTTGATGCACACCGAGTACCCCAATAGTCGTGACGGCGTAAAGGTGAAAGGCAAAGTGAAGCAGAAAGCAGGTAAGACCTATCGCGTGTTGGACACTGCCTATCCTTGTATGAACGAGGTGCAACTTGCTATGGGTGAGACCACCTATGGCGGCAAGGACACAATGCGCAATGCCAAAGGCTTGTTTATGATAGAGGAGTTGCAACGTCTTGCTCTTCAACGCTGCTCCACCGCACGTCAAGCCATTCTCTATATGGGTGAATTGGCTTTTGAATACGGTTATGGAGACGGAGGCGAGTGCCTCACTATTATCGATCCCAACGAGGCTTGGATATTCGAGATTCAAGGTGAGGGACCGGATCAAACGGGTGCTGTATGGGCTGCCGTGCGCATACCCGATGACGAGGTGTGCGTGTCTGCCAATATCAGCCGTATAAGTTCGCTTTCACCGCTTACCGAACCCAAGAAAACAGATAAGAAGAAATACCAACCATTGCAGAGTGACAACGTTATGGCTTCGCAGAACGTTTTTGCCGTGGCAAAAAAAATGGGCTTTTGGGACGGTAAGACCGACTTCTCTTTCTGGCGGGCGTATAGTGGTGCGAATTATGAAGGCGAGATGAAAAACTATGCCATTCGCGAACTGTTCGTGTTGCAACAACTTGCTCCTTCCTTGGGACTGAACAAAGAGATGGAAGAGTTGCCTTTGAGTGTCAAACCCGAAAAGAAACTGACGCTCAAAGAGGTGGATCGCCTTCTTGGTTCCTATTACGAGGGTACGGAGAACGACCTTACTCAACTTATGCGTGTGCCTAAGAAAGGCAGACAACTGTTCAGTAAAGAGGTATGGCAAGACAAGGACAGCGTGGTGTCAAATTTCGCTAATCCGTGGATGCGCTTTGACGAAATCAGTGCTTATTATGCTATGACGCAAGACCCGCGTTTTGATTGGGTACGCACTATTGCCGTTCCTCAATGTGCCTATTCCACTATAATCCAAGCCCGTAAGAATAAGCCCGACGCAATAGGCGGTGTATGTTGGATGTCTATGGACAATCCCGGTCAGAGTCCGCGCTTCCCTATTTATGCCGGCACCACCGACCTGCCCGCTATGCTTAAGATATGCGGTCAGCACCGCTATCGCGAGGACTGTCTGTTGTGGCATCTGCGCCGTACCAACAAGTTGGCTGCTGTCAGATGGGGTATATGTCGCCGCTCGTTGGAACCCGCCCGCGACCGTTTCCTCAATAAGGGTTTGAGAGAGATGTCGTTCGTTGAACAGACTTATCAGTCAATGCTCAACGAAGGCAGTAAGGACGAAGCACAAAAAGAGGCAACCGCTTTCCTCAACGACTATACAGCCGATTTTGTGGGTGCTGTGGTGTTGAGATGGGACGAGTTGTACCTGAGTTATTGGCGCAGGTTCTGGGCTGGATTCTAAAATAACCACAAAAACGAACGATGAACAGTGCTTCCTCCTTCATAGCCTTGCGTTATCTCTTCTCCAAGAAGAAGCATAATGCCATCAACATTGTCAGCGGTGTCAGTGCTTTTGCCGTGGCAGTGGTGGTGGCTGCTATGATATGTGTGATGAGCGTGATGAACGGCTTTGAGAGGGTCATAGAGCAGATGTTCTCACTTTTTGACGCCGACTTGCGTATCGAGTCGAAAGAGGGCAAGAGTTTTGTGTATGATACCGAAGAGTTCAATAAAGTTCGCCAACTCTCATATATCGATGTGTTTGCTCCTTGTATAGAGGAAACGGCATTGGTGGAACATAGCGATAAACAGTTGGCAGCACGCTTGAAAGGGGTGGGGCAGGACTATGCTCGTCTGACCAAGATTGACAGTATCATCATCGACGGCTCGTATATGGTGGACGACGGGGCATTCTATCGTGCCGTATTGGGGCAGGGCTTGGCGGCTCAATTAGGTATAGGTGCTCATTTCGTACGCGGTATGCACATCTATGCACCTAAACGTCATAAGCGCGTTAACCTGATGCGACCCGACGAGAGTTTTGAGCGTGCCACTTGCTATATAAGCGGTATCTTTGCCGTCAATCAGCCTAAGTATGACGATGAGATGATGTTGGTAAGTATAGATATGACACGCCACCTCTATGACTATGACGACAACGAGGCTACTGCCGTCGAAATAAAACTAAATGACAACATATCGCCTGCGAAAGCAAAAAAAGAAATCATAGCCCTATTGGGTAACGGCTACAATGTGTGCGACCGCTACGAGCAGCAGGCTGACTTCTTCCGTATAGTCAAAATAGAGAAACTGCTGACGGCTCTGCTGCTAACTTTTATTCTGCTCATTGCGTCCTTTAATCTTATAGGTTCGCTCACTATGCTGATTATTGATAAGAAAGAGGACGTTAAGACCTTGACCCATTTAGGTGCCGACCATAATTTTATTCGTCGTTTGTTCCGTACGGAAGGTTGGTTGATTTCGGTATCGGGTGCAGTAATAGGTGTTATTATCGGCTTGGCTCTATGTCTGACGCAAGAGCATTACGGTTGGCTCAGATTAGGCAATGGTGCCAATTATGTGTTGAGTGCCTATCCCGTTGACGTACAAATAACGGACGTGATAGTAGTGGTATTGACAGTTGTACTTATAGGTTGGTTAGCCGCTTGGTTACCTACGCGAAATATGAAAATAGATGAAATATAATCTTTCTTTGTTCATTCTCTTGCTCCTGTGCCTTACCGGTTGCCGTAATAACGGAGTATCGCCCTATTGTCGTGTAGTGGCTGATAGTGTGATGACTGCGGCACAAGTTAAGAACTACGGTCAGTACTATCAAGGCTTGGATTGCGGTGTCTATTCGCTTTGTTTATTAAGCAAAGGACTGACTATGGATACCTTAGGTGCTATTAAGGGAACAGGTACGGCGGTCGTCTTTACCGACATCTTCACTCCGCTCGCTGCCACCGCCATATCGCCTGCCGAATATACTCTCGACTCTGTGGCAAAACCTTATACCGTATTGCGTGGTCAGATGATAGAACGCACCTATGTCGGCGCAACAGTCGTTCTTGTGCAGGACGGACAAGAGAG
>CAMVHW010000039.1 GCA_947167395.1 uncultured Bacteroidales bacterium | reverse complement strand
GCACAACCAAAAGCCGTGATGAGTGCTTATAATAAGATTAACGGCACTTATTGCTCCAATAACTATGACTTATGCACCAATCTGCTTCGTTGTGAATGGGGATTCAAGGGAGTGGTTATGACCGACTGGATGGCTACCAACAAGGGTAGGGCAGACCTCGTGAAGTGTATTCCTGCCGGGGTGGATATGATTATGCCGGGCGACAAAAAAGAAGTGAAGGCTCTGCTGAAAGCACTTCACTCCAATCTTCTGTCCCAAGCCGATTTACGAGCGGCTGCGGGAAGGGTGCTGCAACTCATTATGCCGTCGCAAGCACCTTCTGACGGCTGCCCCAAATAGCATACCAAAGTATATACACGGCTGCCAAGAGAGGTATGACGTAACTGATGATGAATCCGCACCTGTCTGCAAGGTGACTCTGTAAGAATGGCAACACACCGCCGCCAAACACCATCATCATAAACACT
The DNA here is from genome assembly GCA_947167395.1 of uncultured Bacteroidales bacterium. Classification (GTDB taxonomy): domain Bacteria; phylum Bacteroidota; class Bacteroidia; order Bacteroidales; family Paludibacteraceae; genus Colicola. The sequence continues at coordinate 9,152 of CAMVHW010000039.1, read as the reverse complement.
CCGCTTGCCATACTCGTATGCTCTCCCAAACCTTCCACCGACAGATTGAATATACAACCCCACATTATGCTTGTGCATAAACCGCAGAGCATAAAGAACATAGCAGCAATAGGAATCTCGTGAAGTGAGAAACGAAATGTCTCCTTATCAATAGCAGGAAACATAACCTGACAACTATTGCCCATACATATTCCTAACACCAACAGCACTATCATCACCACCGACACAGTGGTCAGCATTGTGCGAGATGCCACTCGTCCTCCTAACAGACCTCCCATCAGTCGTCCGCAAAGCATAAGAAACCAATACACTCCCACTATCGTTCCGCTGACGGCAGGTATGACACCTATCTCCGATGAGGTGAGATACAGGTTGGTTACGTTGGCTATACTCACTTCCATACCTACATACAGCCAAATGGCTATCGCGCCAAGCAAAAAGTGTTTGTATCTTAAAGTGGCTCGTATGGCTTGACCTGTATTCTCCCGCTCTGTTTGGTTCAGTTCCATACGCTGACGAGCAGCCTCTAATTCAGGTTCAGGAATAGGAGCAATCAGTAGCACAATAAACGCAAAAGCAAAGATACCCATCGCTATATACAATGCAGGATTGGCATCGGCTATTTTGGTGTCCTTGCTCACCGTTCCTATCAAGTAACCTATCAGGATAGGTACGATAGTGGCATTAAGACTGTTGAAACTACCACCCCACTGTATGAGCATATTACCTTTCTTTCCTCCCCCGCCGAGAGTGTTAAGCATAGGATTGACGATCGAATTGAGCATACACATAGAGAACCCGCTCACGAATGCTCCCAGCAGATAGATACCGAAACTGCCTATCCTACCACTCAAAAAAGTGATACATACACCTACAAAGCCTATACCCACCGCCCATAAGGACGACACCTTATAGCCATAGCGTTTCAATAACATACCGGCGGGCAAACCCATACAGGCGTAGGCTATGAAATTAGCCATATTTCCTAACTGCGACATAGCGTTTGATGCCTTAAACTGCGCACGCACAATCACACCAAATGGGTCTTGCATTCCCGTTACAAAGGAAATCATCCCGAACAGGAAAAACATAATGACAATAGTCAGCACATTGCTGTTTTGCTCTCGTTTAGTCATATAAGTGTTGTTTTAAGAATCGGAGAATAAGTTGATGTAGATGCATATAGTGATTACCCTTGCGAAGATTATGATTGTCGTCAGGGTAAATCTGCATATCAAACTGCTTGCCTGCATTGACGAGTGCTTCCGTCAGCAACCAAGTGTTCTGTACGTGCACATTATCGTCGGCAAGACCATGAACCAACAGCAACCTGCCGCTCAAACGGTCTGCCATCTCGTTCAGGCTCGACTTATGGAAACCTCTGTCGTTATAACTCATCAAATGCATATAACGCTCGGTATAACCCGAGTCATACAGCGACCAGTCGGTAACGGGAGCAATGGCAACACCACAGCAGATAAGCGGATTTTGACTATCCTGCTCACACATAGTGCGTATGGTCTGATAACCGCCGTAACTCCAACCTATCATACCTATATGCCTGCTGTCCACATCACTCATCTGTTGCATATACTTAGCCACACTCAATTGGTCCTCTGCCTCTTTCTTACCTAATTGCATATATGTCTCGTTGCGCCACTGTCTGCCGCGACAGTCGGTACCTCGCGGGTCGGCATTGACCACTATATAACCTTCCTGTGCCAGTACGTAAGCAAACCTATGACTCCAACGATTAAGCACTCGTTGCGAACTCGGCCCCGAATACTGGGCTATAACCACGGGGCAAGGCTTGGTTATGTTGTTTGGCTTTAATATCCATGCGTCAAGCGAGTCGCCACGCTCCGTGGGAATACGCACAAACTGCTTTTGAGGCATACCTAATGACTTCCATTTGGCTGCCAAAACAGCGTTGTTCTCAAGGCTCTTAACCACCTTCAATTTATCTTTATTAAGACTATATAAAGTGTATTGAGGCGGGGTTATGTCCGACTCGAATATAAGTATGCACTGACTGTAATCTTTGGCGAAATACATTGAGTTAAAGCCGTGTTCGTTGGTCAAAGGTGTGGCAATACCTGTTTTTAGAGTAGAAGCAAAGACTTGCCTCTCGGTAGGAAGAACGGCTGCCTGAAAATACAGCATACCCGTTTTCTCATTAACGCCATATACAGTCGTAACGTCAATCCCATCGGGTGATAAGGCTCGGATAGGTGTGCCTTTTGCCGAATATAAGTACAGCCTGCGATAGCCGTCCTTCTCGCTCAACACTATAATGTTGCCGTCATTGAGCCACTGCCATTGGTCAATGAGCGAGTAGTCAATATAGTAGTCGCTTGTTTCTTCGCGATAGAGAGGATGACATACTGTTGATTTGGGATTACATTCATATAGTGTCAGTTCGTTTTGCTCACGATTCAGAGTCTCCACTATCAGCGTGTAGGCAATCTCTTTGTCGTTTTTCTTTGATATGGTGGCAGGGTCTTGACGCCAACGAAGACGAGGTATGTATTGGCTCTCGTTGTGTGGCAATTTGAGCAGTTGCAACGACTTGTCGTGAATATCATATACATACACTTTGGCTACAGCGTTCTTCTCGCCTACGCGGGGGTAACGTATGGAGTGGGATTGAGGATATATAGGTGTTGCGTCCTCGGCATCGGGATTAAGAAAAGTCTGCCAAGTGAAAGAGGGAACATCCGTTTCGTCCAACTGTATGAAAGCCAGTTGCTTCGAATCGGGAGAGAAAGCAAACATACGGGTTATGCCGAACTCCTCCTCATACAGCCAGTCGCTCAGCCCGCTGAAGATGTCTTTATCACGTCTGTCGCTCACTGCCACTTCGGTCTTGAAATCCACCTTATACAGATACAAGTCCTGACCCTTGCCGTAGGCTATATACTTGCCGTTAGGAGACACCTTGGCTTCTCTCAATAGCGTGTCCGACAAACGTATGTCAACGTCCTTCTTGTTGTCGTGAAGATAGTAGTCGGCGAAGAACGAATAACGGTATTGCTGCTGCTTATTCTTGTACTTTAAGGTGTATCTGCCCTCGTCAGACGGCTTATTCAATACCGAGTCCATATATGCCTTGTTCAACCTCTTTGGAGCATATTTCTGACTTGACAGAAGGTCGTTCATAAAGTCTGCTTTCAGCATTGTTGTACCGCCGACAATGAGGGCAATCATTAAGAATAGTCGCTTCATACTTGTATATGTTTATCGTTTTCAGCCGCAAAAGTATCATCTTTCCTTTTTTCCGCAAAATTATTTGTGTTTAGCCTAAACAAAGGTAGGGCTGAAATTTTATTTCTCTTTTGTTTGTCATAGTCAAGGTTACGTATTATTTTTGCGCGCTTTTTGATGTGATAACAATTCTTATTCAATAAATTACTATAAATTATGCAACAAATCCTCATTAAACGTGGATTGGACATACCTATGGAAGGGAAGGCGGAAAAGGCTTTGGAAAGCGTTGGACGTCCTTCCGTTTTTCATATTGTGCCCGACCATTTTGCCGGCATTAAGCCCAAGTTGATGGTTGCAGTCGGTGATACCGTCAAGGCGGGCTCACCTCTCTTCTACGATAAGGCTTACGAGGCAATGCGGTTCACGTCACCCGTGAGTGGTGTGGTTACCGCTATCGTTCGTGGTGATCGGCGTAAAGTAATGTCTATTGACATTCAAGCCGATGACGTAATTGAGTACGAGGACATGAAACCTGCTGTTGCTAAGGCAACTAATGCAGAAGGTGTCAAGCAGTTGTTGTTGGCTTCCGGTCTATGGTGTCTTATTAAGCAACGCCCATACGACTGCATTGCCCTGCCTAACAAGTCGCCTCGTGCTATCTTTGTTTCCGGTTTTGATTCCGCTCCTTTGGCTCCTGACTACGAGTGGATTGTGAAAGGTCAGGGTAGTGTGCTGCAAGCAGCCGTTGACGCTCTCGGTAAGGTGGCACCCGTATATGTGGGTGTACGTGCCGATGAAATCGCAACCGAGTTGAGAGGACTGAAGAATTGCACTCTCTACGAAGTGGCAGGTCCCCACCCCGCAGGCAATGTGGGCGTGCAAATCAACCACGTTATGCCTATGGCTAAAGGCGACACTATGTGGACCGTTAACTTGCAAGATATGCTTCTTATCGGTCGTCTTATGCTGCAAGGTAAAGTGGATATGCACAAGAAAGTGGCACTGACAGGTCCGCTCGCTTACGGAAGACGCTACTTCAACGTTCTGCCCGGTATGCCGCTCAAGAATATCTTCAACGGTAATGTACATAAAGAAGTGGAATGTCGCCTTATCGCCGGTAATGCACTCAGTGGTACGCAAGTTACTATGGACGATATGGTCAGCATCTATGACAACCAATATACCGTCATTAGCGAAGGTAGCGATGAACACGAGTTTATGGGCTGGATATTGCCGCGTTTCAACGCTTTCCACGCTAATAACACCGACCCCGGTAAGATGATGGATATGGGATTTATACGCTCTTGGTTTGGCGCACCTGACTACCAATGGGACGCTCGTCTTAAAGGCGGTCGCCGTGCTATCATCGTCAGCGGCGAATACGACAGAGTATTCCCTATGGACATCTACCCCGAATACCTTATCAAGGCTATGATTGCCGGTAACTTAGACAAGATGGAGCAACTCGGAGCCAACGAAGTGGCACCGGAAGACTTTGCTCTATGTGAATATGTATGTACTTCCAAAATGCCGCTGCAAGCCATTGTACGTGCCGCTTTGGACAATATGAGAAAGGAGATTGAATAATGGACAAGTTTTATAATCTCTGGAAGAAGTTCGGACAGAACTTTCAGCAAGGCGGTAAATTGGAAAAACTAAGCAGTTTCTACGACGCTTTTGACACTTTCCTCTTTACTCCTCAAACAACATCAAAGAAAATAGGAGCACATATACACGACGGCGGCGACTCCAAACGCACTATGATTCTCGTGGTCTTGGCTCTCGTGCCTTGTATGCTCTTTGGTATGTTCAATGTTGGTTATCAACACCTTCTCGCTACCGGACAACTCGCTGCCGGTATGACTGCCGCTCTATGGTGGAAAGCCTTCGGCTTCGGTCTGTTGGCTGTTCTGCCTTACTACATCGTCAGTTATGTGGTTGGTCTTGGTATTGAGTTCGTTGTGGCTCAAATCAAACACGAAGAAGTGGCAGAAGGTTACCTCGTTACGGGGTTCATCCTTCCTCTTATTGTGCCAATCAACACTCCTCTATGGATGGTGGCTGTGGCTACTGCCTTTGCTGTTATCTTTGCCAAGGAAGTGTTTGGCGGAACGGGTTATAACATCTTCAACGTGGCTCTGATTGCTCGCGCATTCCTTTTCTTCGCTTATCCTACTCACATGACAGGTGATAGCGTCTTTGTTCGCACCGGTGGTACTTGGGGTTGGGATAGCGCAATGACCGCTGTTGACGGCTTCTCCGGAGCCACCCCGCTCGGCGTGTTGGCTACCACTACTGACTCCGCTGCTATGCCTATCGATTTCTGGACCGCCTTCAACGGACTTATCCCGGGTAGCGTGGGTGAGACCTGCGGTTGGGCTATTCTGATAGGTGCTTGCTTGTTGCTCTGCACAGGCGTGGCAAGTTGGAAAACAATGCTTTCCATTTTCGCTACCGCAGGCGTAACGGCTTGGCTGTTCAATCAGTTCGGTCCCGAAACGGCTGTTGCCAACTATCCGTGGTATATGCACCTCGTAACAGGCGGTTTGATGTTCGGTGCCGTCTTTATGGCTACCGACCCCGTTACTTCCGCTCGTACAGAGTGCGGTAAGTGGATTTACGGAGCACTCATCGGCTTTATGGTAATCGTCATCCGCGTACTCAATCCGGGTTATCCCGAAGGTATGATGCTGGCTATCCTGCTCGGTAACACCTTCGCTCCGCTCATCGACTGGTGCGTGGTTCGCGTTAATATCAACAAACGTATGAAACGTTCGAGTGCAACAGCACCCGCTAAATAATAGGAGGCACAGATATGAAAATGAATACAGAAAGCAATGTCTATACTATCGTATATTCGGTTGTACTCGTAGTTATTGTGGCTGTCCTATTGGCAGTTGTCAACCAAGGTCTGAAGTCGCGTCAAGAGGCTAATGCTCAACTGGACCAACAGAAGCAAATGCTCGTGGCTCTCAATCAAGACTATAACAATACCGACCCTGCTGCTCTCTATAACTCGCTCGTGCGTGACACCTTACTCGTCAGCGAAGACGGTAAGGCAGCCAATATCATTCGCTTTGAAGTGGAAGGACAGACTAAGTATATCCTTCGCTTGCACGGACAAGGTCTGTGGGGTGGCATAGGTGGCTACCTTGCTCTCAATGCCGACAAGAACACCATCTATGGTATCAACTTCAACCACGAGAGCGAGACTCCCGGTCTGGGCGGTGAGATCGTTACACCTAAGTTCCGCAATCAATTCGTTGGTAAGCATATCAAGGATCAGCAAGGTACTATCCGCTCCATAGCCGTATTGAAAGAAGGTAAAACGGCTGACGAAGGTCAGGAGCAAGTGGACGCTTGGGCAGGTGCAACCATCACCTCTACCGGCGTTAACGATATGCTGCTCAATAACCTGCAAGAGTACAGCGATTTCCTTAATAAGCAATGCTGCAAGCAAGTTTGCAAATGCACCAACTGTTGCAAAAACGATTGCACTGCTTGCCAATGCGGTTCTGCAGAAGACGAGCAATGCTGCAAGCAAGGTGGTGAGCAATGCTGCAAGAAAAGCGATGCTCAATGTTGTAAGCAAGGCGGCGAGCAATGCTGTGAAAAGAAATGTGAAGAAACAATAAATAAGGAGGACTAAATCAATGGCACTCAGTAAGAAAACAAAAGAGGCTTTTTTAGGACCTCTTAATGCTAACAACCCCGTTTTGGTGCAGATTCTCGGTATCTGTTCGGCTTTGGCTGTAACGGTTCAACTCAAGCCTGCAATCGTTATGGGGCTTAGCGTTACTATCATCGTTGCTTTGAGCAATCTGGTCGTTTCGCTTATTCGTAAATCTATTCCTACTCGTATTCGTATCATTATCCAATTGGTGGTGGTGGCTGCTTTGGTTACTATCGTGAGCGAGGTCTTGAAAGCCTTTGCCTACGATTTGGCTATGCAGTTGAGCGTCTATCTCGGCTTGATTATCACCAACTGTATATTGATGGGACGCTTGGAGGCTTACGCTATGACCAATGACCCTTGGGATAGTCTTGTGGACGGTCTGGGCAACGGCTTCGGCTATGCTTGGATATTGGTGGTGGTAGCGTTTGTGCGCGAACTCTTTGGTAGCGGCAAACTCTTTGGACTGCAGATTATTCCGGAGAGTTGGTACGTTGCTAACGGAGGCTTCTATGAGAACTGCGGTATGATGCTTATGCCCGCTATGGCACTTATTCTTGTAGGATGTATTATATGGTTTCATCGTTCTATTAACGATGAAAAGAAGTAAGATGTTAGATCGTTTCACTGTTAGATCGTTTCACTGTTAGATATGCATAATTTCAATAACCTGCATATATGGCAAAAAGGGATGGATGTTGCAACGGATATATATATACGTTATTCGAGACTCTGCCCCATCAAGAGCAGTACGGACTAATATCGCAGATGCAAAGATCCGCTGTCTCCATTCCATCTAACATTGCCGAAGGAGCAGGTCGTACCACAGATAAGGAGTTTTCTCATTTTATGGGAATTTCTATTGGTTCAGCTTTTGAATTATACACACAAATACTTTTGTCTGAAAGGATAGGATATATTGATGTTATTACTAAAGAAAAATTAGTTTCTGCTATCAGTGAGTTGCAAAGAATGTTAATTGGTTACAAGAAGAAGTTGGATGAGAATATATCTCCTGACAAAGGAAAGACTATTCCTCTAACGAATAATAAACCATCTAACTTCTAACAACGGAGTGGTCTAACTTCTAATTTCTATTAAAATTATGGAACATGCTTTAAGTTTGTTTGTCCGCTCAATCTTTGCGGATAATATGATATTCGCCTTCTTCCTCGGTATGTGTTCATACCTCGCAGTGTCGAAGGACGTAAAGACTTCATTAGGCTTGGGTGTGGCTGTTGTCTTTGTTGAGACAATCACGCTGCCCGTCAACTACCTCTTGCAAGTCTATGTACTTGAACCTCTCAATCTCGGTTACCTGAGTTTCATACTCTTTATTGCCGTCATCGCTGCTATCGTGCAGTTGGTGGAAATGGTGGTGGAGAAATTCAGCCCGTCATTGTACAACTCACTTGGTATTTTCTTGCCCCTGATTGCCGTTAACTGCGCTATTATGGGTGCTTCGCTCTTTATGCAGCAACGCGTGCAACTCGACCCCGAAAACGTCAAAGCCATTGCTAACATAGGTGATGCCTTTGCCTACGCTATCGGTTCAGGTTTAGGATGGCTGCTCGCTATTGTCGCACTCGCAGGTATAAGAGAGAAAATGGAATATAACGACGTACCTAAACCATTGCAAGGTATAGGTATAACCTTTATCACCGTCGGACTGATGGCACTCGCCTTTATGTGCTTCAGCGGACTCAATATCTAAGGAGGACTGAACAATGAATATGACATCTATTTTATATGCAGTGGTAGTATTCCTCGTTGTAATACTCCTGTTGGTTATCATTCTGCTGGTAGCCAAGAAATATCTGGTTGCTTCCGGTGATGTTAAGGTTACTATCAATGGTGATAAAGAATATACTCTTCCTGCCGGTGGCACTCTGCTCGCTTCGCTCAATAACGCAGGCGTTCACCTGCCTTCCGCTTGTGGTGGTAAAGGCTCGTGCGGACAATGCAAATGTCAGGTACTGAGCGGAGGCGGAGAGATACTGCCTACCGAAACAGTACACTTCACTCGTAAGCAACAGAACGACCACTGGCGTCTCGGTTGCCAAGTGAAGGTGAAGAACGACCTCCAACTCAAGATGGACGAGTCCATACTCGGTGTCAAAGAGTGGGAATGTGAGGTAATAAGCAATAAGAACGTGGCTACCTTCATCAAAGAGTTTAAGGTTAAGTTGCCCGCAGGTGAGCATATGGACTTTGAGCCCGGTTCGTATGCACAGATACGTATTCCTGAATACGACATCGACTACAACCGCGA
>CAMVHW010000038.1 GCA_947167395.1 uncultured Bacteroidales bacterium | reverse complement strand
ACGACATATTTATCGGGTCATTACCTGTACCCCAACCGAACAAGTCAAGGACGCCATTATTGAATCCGACATACGAGACCTGCAGTTCAGCAAAGGTTCATTTCAGTGTTTTCGCACCGTATTGCAGGTTGCCCCGCGCGATAAACACTTTTTTGTTTTTACCGATAGAGAAGTTTTTTTGTGTGTATTTGGTTGGAATACCTGCTTGATAGACAGTTGTTTTTGAGTTATAACTCCATTGTAGGCATTGACGGTAACCTTAATTTGTGCCGAAGTGGATTCTCGTGTCGAGGCAGCAGGAGCATCTATTCAGATAAATCCGGTTCCTTGTCCAGAAGATGGAGTAACGATTGCGACAGCAGTGTTTGACGATTCAGTTGTCCAGTTGCAATTACTGCTTACAAGCATATAATACTCTCCGCCTTCAAAAGAAGCATCTATCATTTTGTATTCTAATTTAAGGAAAGGTGCTGCATCTTGATGAATATTGATGGTTGCCACTTCGTTACCGAAAGCACTACGGATGGTGATTGACCCTGTCCTCTCATTCTCCTCTGTGGTGGGTCTTACCGTTACTATCATAGTGGCATCGCCATCACCACTCGTTGTGGAAACGGAGAACATCTTTGTTCCCGCAACAGCAGCCGTCCACGGATAGTTGCTCTTTATCTCTACGGCATGAGTGTCGCCTGCGGCTGGAGCATTGATAGCATCAACATCAAGCGCGAGAGGCTGGTTCTGTGGGTTATTGACATCGGGGTTGTCCTTGCAGCCGAACATTACAAGAGTGCTGCGAGAAGAAGGAATGAGAAATAGTGTTTCATAGTATCTATTATGTCTTGCCGGCGGTTCCGGGAGAATCGGATATACGACTTCCTACAAGCAGAAACTTAACATATTTGTTTTATTGATAACTTGATATGTAGCATCGGGATAAAGTTCGCAAAAAGCATTTGGTGCCTGTGGTGTGCGCTGACCGTATTTGAACTCAAAAGCATATATTTCGCCGTTTGTTTCCTCTATCAAATCAATCTCCTGCCCGGAATAAGTGCGCCAAAAATAATGTTTAGAAATAATGCCTTTGTTCTGCATAAGTTTTATGCGCTCGGAGATAATATAATTCTCCCACAACGCACCTGTATCTTGCCTCACTGACAATGGACGAAAATCTCTAATGACAGCATTACGGATGCCGTTGTCAGTGAAATAAATCTTTCCCGGCTTGCTCACCTCCTTACGAGGGTTGCGGGAGAAAGCGGGCAAGCGATAGATGACAAAAGTCTGCTGAAGCAAATCGATATATTTTTCTACTGTGTTTCTACTCAAACCTAATTTATTTGCTATCTTTTCATAACTCACCTCGCTACCTACCTGATATGCCAATAGTTGCAGAAGTTGCATCATCTTACTTGAGTTCTTTATGCCGTCCACAGCAAGTATATCTTTCAGCAGATATGTCTGCGCTATTTCAGTCAGATAACGCTGTTTGCGCGCACAATCTGCAATAGCGGTCAGTTCGGGATACGAACCGTAAAGCAATTGCCATTCAAGCGTCTGCAAAAACTCAATACGAGTGGTTTGCGTGAGTAATTCACTCACTGACAGCGGGTACAAGCGGAACTCATAACTTCTTCCCACCAACGGTTCGCCTGCATTGTTCTGCAAGTCAAACGATGACGAACCTGAAGCGATGACGGAAAGATGTTTTTGAGTATCCACAATCAGTTTCAGTATCTGCCCTATTTCAGGGATATGTTGTGCCTCATCAATAACAAGCAAATCCGTATCGGCAAACAACTGAGTGTAATTGGCAGCACTCTGCTCGGCAAGCAAGGCGTTGGTCGTTTGGTCTTCACCATTGAGAATACTCACTTTTCCATTGAAACCTTGCGCTATCTGCTCAATTAGAACAGTTTTACCCACTCGCCTCGCACCGTATATAAGCATCACCTTCTGCGGTCGGAGTTCTGACTGAATGACTTTTATAATCTCGCGTTGAATCATATTGATGTATGTTTTTCGCTGCAAAAGTAAAAATTCTTTCAATACGATGCAAAAAAATGGCGTATTTTTTTCAATCAGTTGAAGATTTTTGCCTTAATTTATTTAATGGAATGAAGATTTTTGGCATATGTATCATTTTGCAGGCTTATTTTTTCAATGATATAGTAAAATAGTATAATTTTTGTAGCCCTCATATTGCAGTTTGAAACATAGCAGGCTCTGCCGGGGAGCTCTGTTTTGCTTGTTTGCAGATTGCGTTCTATGGTGCTATTGGCTGAAGCATAGCCTTCATTGGTTTCACTCTTGACAAATGCCATATACAATGGTCTTGATGAGGCATCATCCCATCCCAATAAGACTCCCCAATTCCGTCCCCAATAGGTCGTGTCTAAATGGACATATCCACTCAATCCTTGCAATTCAGGTTGCTTCCATTCTATTTTCAAGGTCTTTAGTTTGCGATGAACCGTCATCCGGCTTACACCTGCCACGAAGGCTATTTCTGCTAATGTTTGTTTGCGTTCCTGATAAAGAAACCGGATTTCTTCATCAGACATTCTTTCTCCGCTGCGAAACTGTTTACCGCAAGCCTGACACTTATACAACTGCACGCCATTACGCGTGCTATTTCTCTTTGTGACGAGTGAACCGCAATAGGGGCATTTCTTTTTATTCATATGACTAATTCTGATTTTGAATTAGCCATAAAGGTAGTAATAATCGGATGTAAAAGCAATTCCCAGCCTGCAAAATGACACATAGGTCAATAAGTTATTTAGAAAGAATAACCAAAGAAAAAGTTAAGAAAATTAAAATACAGAGTGTCAGAACCAAGCGAAGATGTCGTTATCTATCCATCCTAAAAAGACGAGTACGGCATAATAGAGCGTGAAAAGAGCAATAGCGAGCAGGAACGCCAAGAAGGCTTTTGTATCAAGTATATGCCGCCGATAGAAGAGGTAGGGAATAATGGGCAGCAGGCAGAGCATATAGGGATATACTCCGCCTGCTGCAGATAGGAGCAGTGTGCTGAAGAAGATGGGTTCGGTAAAGTCGCGTCCGAACTGTGTGGCAGCGATACGCAATGCACGATAGGTATCCCTGACAGGCAGTGCAGCCAAGAAGACGAAGAGGAGTGCGATGGGTAGTCGCCAAGTGATAATATAGTTCCACCAGTGTTCGATAGGACTTTGTATCAGTTAATGAATCCTTTTTTCAGCAAGAGGTATTTAGGGTCGGCATCTCTGCCACGGAACTCGCGATAGAGTTCTTGAGCGTCGCGTGTGCCGCCTTGCTCCAACATGTGTTGGAAGCGTTTTGCCACTTCGGGGTTGAGTATATCGCCTGTTTCCTTGAAAGCGGCGAAGGCATCGGAGTCGAGCACTGCCGACCAAGTATAACTATAATAACCCGATTCGTAGCCTGTGGTAAAGATATGGTTATAATAGGTGGAGCGATAGCGGACAATTATTTCCGGTATCATTTGCATACGCTGCATAGAGGCTTGTTCGAAGGCGATGGGGTCGAAGGTGTCGGTAGTGGTCATTTCGTGGTAGTCCATATCGAGTATAGATGCAGAGAGCAGTTCTGTTTCGACGAAGCCTTGGTTGAATTGAGCCGCAGCGTTGATACGTTCGATAAGCGAGTCGGGAATGAGTTCGCCTGTCTTATAGTGGAAGGCATAGGTTTTCATTATCTGCGGGTCGTAGCAGAAGTTCTCCATAAACTGCGATGGCAGTTCGACAAAGTCGCGAGGGGTGTTGGTTCCTGAAAGAGTTTTGTAGTGTGCTTTGGACATCAGACCGTGGAGAGCGTGTCCGAACTCGTGGAAGAGTGTTTCCACGTCGTCCATAGAGAGTAGTGAGGGGTTGTCCTTGGTAGGCTTATTGAAGTTACCGACATTGATGATAACGGGTCGGTGGTCGATACCGTTTTCGTCAATGTACTGTGTGCTGATATTGTTCATCCATGCCCCCGGGCGTTTGCCTGCACGGGGGAAATAGTCGGTATAGAGCAGTCCCACAAATTGGTTGTTATCGTCTGTTACTTTGAACACTTCCACATCGGGGTTATATACGGGCATATCGTTGAGTTGCTCAAAGTTGAGTCCGTAGAGGTTATGTGCGAGCGTGAACACACCTTTGCGCACGTTATTGAGTTCGAAGTACTGCTTCAACTCTTCTTCGTCGAGGTTATACTTCTGTTTGCGCAGTTTCTCTGCATAGTACCACCAGTCCCAAGGTTGGAGTTTCTCTCCGGGGAGGTCTTTGTCCATCAGTTCTTGGAGTGCTGCCGCTTCTCTTTTGGCAGCGAGGAGTGAGGGTTGCCATACCGATTGTAGGAAGTTGTCCACTGTCTTTGAGTCGTGCGCCATACAGTCGGCAAGTATATAGTCGGCGGGGCAGTCGTAGCCCATCAGGTGTGCTTTCTCGACGCGCAGTTGCATTGTGCGTACGATGATAGCCTTGTTGTCGTTGTCGTTATCGTGATTACCGCGAGTGGTGTAAGCGTTAAGCAGTTCGCGTCGCAGGTTACGATTGGAGCAGTATTGGAGTACGGGAGTGAAAGAAGTGCGTTTGGGAGTGAAGAGCCACGCGTCGGGGCGACCGGCAGCCATAGCCTCTTCTTTGGCAGCAGTCATAGCACTCAGGGGGAGTCCTTTGAGGTCGTTCTCATCGGTAACGAAGAGTTGGTAGGCATTGGTTTCAGCCACCACGTTCTGTCCGAACTGCAGGCTGAGGAGAGCCAATTCCTTGTTTATCTCTTTCAGTCTATCCTTCTTGTCGTCGGGCAGTGCTGCACCGTTGCGTTCAAACTGCTTGTAGGTCTCGGTGAGGAGTCGCATTTGCTCGGCGTTCAAGCCTAACGATTGGCGTTGGTTATAGACAGACTGAACGCGGGCAAAGAGTTGTTCGTTAAGCAGTATGCTATCGCTGAGTGCGGAGAGGAGCGGCGATATGTCATTGGCTATCTTATCCATCTCCTCGTTGCCGTCGGCATCGAGAACATTAAAGAACACTCCCGACACACGTTCCAGCAGACCGCCTGCACGGTCGAGAGCAACTATGGTGTTCTCAAAGGAAGGTGCTTCGGGGTTGTTGATGATGGCTTTTATCTCGTCTTCGTTCTCCTTGATAGCCTGTTGGAAGGCAGGTTTATAATCAGAGAGTTTAACTTTGTCAAAAGCGGGTACACCGTAGGGTGTGTTTTGGTCGGTGAGCAGCGGGTTGTCGTTTTTGCAGGCTGCAAAGGTAAGTGCCATAAGCGATAAAATAATAAGTTTTTTCATATTGTACTTCTTTCAACTATAAAACTAAATAACTTCTTTCAACTATAAACTTTAATCACGCTTTCTCAATACGTATAAGCACTTGAATGCCATCCACTTCCACTGATTCGGCATTGTCGGTAATGTGGTCGGTGAGGAGTTGTTTGGCAAGCACTTGTGAGGATATATAGTCATTGAAATGGCTAACGACAGCCGCTATCTGTTCGTCATCGGAAAGAATGACGCGAATACGGTCAGTTACTTCCAGTCCGGAGGCTTTACGGAGGTTTTGTATGCGGTTAATGAGTTCGCGTGCGAGACCTTCCTCTTTGAGTTGTTGTGTTATCTCGATGTCGAGTGCGATAGTGAGTTGTCCGTCGTTCATCACCAACCAACCGGGCATATCTTCGGTGGTTATCTCCACGTCTTCGGCAATGAGGGTATAGTCCAACAGGGTGAATGAACCTTGTTTCTCAAAGGCAGCGATGTCGTCTTGTGTCATTTGAGCAATAGCGGCTGAGAGAGCCTTCATCTGACCGCCCACTTTCTTACCGAGAACCTTGAAGTTAGGTCTGATTTTCTTGACGAGGCGAATGGTGTTCTCGTTGGCATCCACTATGTCTATTTCCTTCACATTGACCTCGTTGCGTATGAGTTCGCTGACGTGTTGCAGGTTAATGAGCATAGTGGGGTCAGCAGCGGGAATGACTGCTTTTTGCAATGGTTGGCGCACGTTCTTCTCGGCTCGTTTGCGCAGAGAGAGAATCATGGATGTGGCTTGTTGAGCGAGCGACATCTGTTGCTCCAAGGTCAAGTCAATCATTGTGTTGTCCTCCTTGGGCCAAACGGAGGTGTGTACCGATTTGCCTGTAAGATCGCGATAGAGTCGGTCGCCAAAGAAGGGTGCGAGCGGAGCCATCAGTTGGGCTATTGTCTTGAGGCAGGAGTAGAGCGTTGCGTAGGCTGCACGCTTATCTTCGTTCATCTCTCCTCCCCAGAAGCGTTTGCGATTGAGTCGCACATACCAGTTGCTCAGGTCGTTCTGCACGAAGTCGCTCAATACGCGTCCGGCACGGGTAGGCTCATACTGCTCGTAGTAGGCGGTCATCTCTTTGATGACAGTATTTATGCGCGACAGTATCCAGCGGTCTATCTCGGCGAGTGCGAAACGTTCGCCGTCGGGTTGCCAACCATCAACGTTAGCATAGAGAGCGAAGAAGGAATAGGTGTTATATAAAGTTCCGAAGAACTTACGTCTTACCTCGTCCACTCCGGCTTCGTCGAACTTAAGGTTTTCCCACGGTGAGGAGTTGGTGAGCATATACCATCTCACAGCGTCTGCTCCATAGGTATGAATGACGTTGAAGGGGTCAACGGCGTTGCCCAATCGTTTGGACATCTTGGCACCCACCTTGTCAAGCACCAGGCCGTTGGAGATGACGTTCTTGAATGCCACCGTACCTTCAATCATCGTATGAATGGCGTGCAGAGTGAAGAACCAGCCGCGTGTTTGGTCCACACCTTCGGAAATGAAGTCGGCAGTACGCGGAGCGTCTTGGTTCTCAAAGGGGTAGTGGTTTTGTGCGTAGGGCATAGCACCCGAATCGAACCATACGTCGATGAGGTCTGTCTCGCGGCGCATAGGTTGTCCCGAGGGGCTGACAAGCACTATGTTGTCCACGTATGGGCGGTGGAGGTCAATTATGTCGGGTGCGTAGTTAGCCTCCGAATAGTCGCCCACCTTATGTTTCTGCCACGGATTGGCAGTCATATAGCCTGCTTGAATACTCTTGTCTATCTCGTCAAAGAGTTCCTTTATTGAACCTATACATATCTCTTCTTTGCCGTCTTCTGTGCGCCAGATAGGCAACGGTGTACCCCAGTAGCGCGAGCGAGAGAGGTTCCAATCGTTAAGGTTTTCGAGCCACTTACCAAAACGTCCCGTACCTGTTGATTCGGGTTGCCAGTGTATGGTTTTGTTGAGGGCGATCATTTCATCGCGCACTTTGGTTGAGCGTATGAACCACGAGTCCAAGGGGTAGTAGATAACAGGTTTGTCGGTACGCCAGCAATGCGGGTACGAGTGCACGTGTTTCTCCGTGCGGAACATACGTCCGTCTTGCTTCATCTCTATGCAGAGGCGTATGTCGAGGTTCTCGTCTTTTTGAGCCGCAGCCTCATCGTACCTGCCATTGACTGTATATTTAGGGTCAAAAGCGTTCTTGACCCATTGTCCGGCATACTTACCATACAGAGCCACATTAACATTAGTGCGAACGAAGTCTTCGTCGAGGTCTTCCATACGCCAGTACTTACCGGTGAAGTCCACCATCGGTCGCAAGCCGTATTCGCGCGTGAGCAGATACATACCTGGTACGCCGGCAGCGTCACCCACTTTTTTATCATCGGCACCAAAAGTAGGCGCTATATGTACGATACCCGTTCCGTCCTCAGTGGTAACATAGTCGCCTTGTATAACACGGAAAGCACCTTCGCCCGGATTGACCCACGGGAAGAGTTGGTCATACTCCATACCGAGCAGGTCTGTTCCTTTGCCTTCCCAAATAACTTGTATGGTCTCTTCGTCATTGACCGTGGTGGTCAGTTCTTTCTTGTAGGCACTCACTCTCTCTTTGGCGAGTATAACCGAATAGCCGTCTAATTGCACTTCCACGTAATCAATTTTAGGGCCTACGCACAAGGCTGTATTGCTTGGGAGTGTCCACGGAGTGGTGGTCCAAGCGATAAAATAGCGGTTGGTGTTTTTGATGCGGAACTTGACGGTGCAGGTGGTGTCCTTCACGTCGCGATAGCAGCCGGGTTGGTTAAGTTCGTGCGAGGACAAGCCCGTACCGGCGGCAGGGCTGTAAGGCTGAATGGTATAGCCCTTGTAGAGGAAACCTTTTTGGTATAGTTGTTTGAGCAGATACCACAGCGTTTCGATATACTTATTGTCGTAGGTTATGTAGGGGTGTTCGAGGTCAATCCAGTAGCCCATCAGTCGAGTTAGTTCCGACCATTGGTTGGTATATTTCATCACCTCCTGACGGCAAGCGGCGTTATACTCGTCCACGGATATTTTCTTACCTATATCTTCTTTTGTTATGCCGAGCATTTTCTCCACTCCCAGTTCGACGGGCAGTCCGTGGGTATCCCAGCCTGCTTTGCGGCGGACGGTATAGCCTTGCATAGTCTTGTAGCGGCAGAATGTATCTTTGATGGCTCGTGCCAGCACGTGGTGAATACCGGGCATACCGTTAGCCGAAGGCGGTCCTTCAAAGAAGATGAAGTCGCCTTTCTTCTGTTCGTCTGTTTTGGTTGTTTGTTGTTCGGCTTTCTTGCGCAGGTCTTCTTTGTCCCACTCGGCAAGAACCTCCTCGTTGATGGAGGATAAGGAGAGTTGTTTGTATTCGTTAAAGTGTTTCATAGTATTTGGTGGGTTACCCCTAATTGTTCCATTTTAGTTTGTAAGGTACGGTCTGCTTTGAGTATATTGAGATACCACTCCACTTCTTCCTGCGAGTCAAAGCCGCTTATTTTCAACGCGCTCTGAGTAGCGGAATAATCAACGAAGGCTTGCAGGTCAAAGTCCTTAATGAGGAACTGGCTGAAGTTGAAGACAGCCACCTCGTACAGCAACTCGTTGAGTCGGTTTTCATCGTGCGCAATGGTAAGCAACAAGATGTTCTGCGGTTCGGCTTGTTGCGGTTGTTCTTCCTGCGGTGTTTCCTCTGTTGTCTCTTGCCGTTTGTCTTGCAGCGAGGAAGGTGAGCCGCCTTTCTGTGCTTGTTGTCCTTCGCCCATCATTGCGAGCATAGACTTAGCCATAGCGGTCAGTTCGTGGTTAGGATAACGCTCCACCATGTCGGTCAGTCTTTCCTTGAAGGGTTGTTGTCCTTCTGTGCGAGCGGTGGCTACGGCATTGAGGAAGAGGAAGCGCGGTATGAGAGGACTATATACATAGTTGTCTTCGGCATAACGGGTCATTGATTTGACTGTGGCGTATTGTCCTGCCTGATAGGCTTTATAGGTCTCGGCATAAACAGAGTCTTGCTCACGTGCCATACTGCGCAAGGACTCCAAGTATGCGGGATTGGACACTATGCGTGCCTGCTCGGTGTCGGGGAAGTTGGTTACCAGCGCGTCTTTAGATCTCTGTGCTTCGTTGTCGTCATTGAGTTTGAGCGCGGCAAGGTACTGACGATAATACATATCGGCTTGCACGTCCTTATTACGGAATCGTCTTTCGTAGTCATCCATAGTTGCCTTGGCAGCGGGCAGGTCTTCCAATCGGTCGCGATAGATACCCGTAAGAGCATAGAGTGCATCGGCAATCTGTTCGTTGGAGGCTTTCAGGTCGCTCTCCGTCTTGGGTATCTGCTGAATATAGTATTCAGGTTGATAGATGTCGGAAACGGTAGGAGTGTTTTGAGCGTTGTCGCCGTTGTCAGCCAAGAGGTCAGGCTTTGTTTCGTCTTCTTCGGTAGTGGCAGATTGAGAGGCTGATGCCATAGTCTTGCTTCGTCTGCGCCAGTTGTCGTCCAAGGGACGGTTGCCCCATTTCTGTTGGAACTGTTGCTTACCCTTACGCAGGAGGTCGTCGTTATAGAAATACCAACTAT
>CAMVHW010000037.1 GCA_947167395.1 uncultured Bacteroidales bacterium | reverse complement strand
AGTGAATACCCGCAGCAAGGTGATTAACGTCTTGAATAGTATGACCATACATAGCGCAACCGCTCATCGTCGATTCGTAGAAATATGCATAGTTGAGGCTGAGTTGGTTATGGTGCCTTAGGTTGAGCAAAGCGGGATTAGCCATAGCCATAGTCAATTCGCCGTCCTGCTCCGACACATTGTCGCCGCCAAGAGCATTGAGGCGCGAAGACACCGGCAAGGCAAGAAAATTATACACACTGCTGCCGCTACCGTTGATTTGAGCACAAACAGGCAGAGTGAGCAAAATAAAAAGAAAAGAACAGAAGTATTTAGCCGATTTCACTTTCAATGCGTTTTTTAACGCGGCAAAGATAGTGGTCTTTTTGCTAAATGAACAATAAAAACCGAAAAACATATACGTATTATTTCCTTTTATGTCAAAATAGCATATATTTGCCGCGATAAATAAACAGAAACATGACAGGTGATTTACCCAGCGAGTTGTTGGAGCAGGCGGTTCAGCAGATGAACACTCTGCCCGGCATAGGCAGAAAGACATCTATAAGACTTACTCTTAACCTTCTTCGCCGCAGCGAAAGCGAAGTGGAAGCCTTCACCAACTCTTTCCTGAAACTGAAAAAAGAAGTGCATTTCTGCCGTTATTGCCACACCATATCCGATACGGAGGTATGCTCTATTTGCAGCAGTCACAGTAGGGACAAACATACGGTGTGCGTGGTGGAAGATATACAGGACGTGCTTGCCATTGAGAACACGGGGCAGTATAACGGCGTTTATCACGTCTTGGGAGGAGTCATATCGCCTATGGACGGAGTGGGACCGAAAGACATAGAGGTCGATTCGCTCCTGCAAAGACTGAATAACGAACCTGTAACAGAAATCATCTTTGCCCTGCCTGCCACTATGGAAGGCGACACAACCTGCTTCTTTATCAATCGACAGATACAGGAACAAGCAGCCGACACAAACATCAAAGTCAGCCAGATAGCACGTGGCATAGCAGTGGGCAACGAACCTCAATACACCGACGAGATAACCCTCGGACGCGCCATTCTCAATCGACACACACTATAACAACCTCATACTATGGATTATAAGTTTATTGTTCGCCGACTTAATGTTTGGTATTATTCAGTGGCAATTATGACCGTGCTTGTAGCACTATGCTCCTATCTGCTCCTCTCCAAAGGTCTTATTGCCACCATCGACCCTTTCTCACCCGTGGGCAGAAACCTGCAAATAGTATTCATACTTATTACCCTCAGTTGTGTGCCGTTCGGGCTGTTCTATTTCAAGCAGCAATGCAAGAAGATACGCCTTATAGAGGACGACCGACAACGACAAAGAGCATACATCAAAGCAGCCACAATGAGAATACTCGTAGTGGGTATGCCTATGACGGTGGATATATTTGCTTATTATATGCTTGGAGGTAATCAGAGTATGATATGGATGGCAGCCGTGGCTGCCATTGGTTGGTATATGACCAAGCCGACAGAAAGAAAAATCCAATTAGAACTTCTTCCCGATGACGATCGCTATTGATTTTGACGGCACTATTGTGACGCACGCCTATCCCGATATAGGCAAACCTATTCCCTTTGCCATTGAGACTCTCAAACGTCTGCAACAAGTTGACCACCACCAACTTATCCTTTGGTCGTGCCGTGAGGGTGAGTTGCTGCAAGAGGCTGTAGACTACTGCCGCGAGCGTGGACTGGAGTTCTATGCCGTCAATAGCGACTATCCGAGCGATGACCCCGCCGTCTTCTCAGGTTCGAGAAAACTGCACGTGGACCTGTTTATCGACGACCGCAACCTCGGAGGACTGCCCGACTGGGGAGCCATCTATCAGATGATTCACTCCGGCAAACCCTATACACCTTTTAACGCCGAACCACCAAAGAAAAAAGAGAACTTCCTCCAACGCCTCTTCGGCGATTAGGCTCACTCATTCTCAATTCTCAACTCCCAATTACTATGCTTAGTCTGCGTAAAATGGATTTGCACGACCTGCCGTTGATTTACAGGTGGGAGAACGACGCGTCCGCTTGGGCTGACGGAGTCACGCATAACCCACTCAGCAGACAAGACCTGTTCAACTACATAAACAACACCACCGGCGATATATATAAGGACGGACAGTTGCGGCTTATAGTTGAACAAAAAAATACCCCATCCCATCCCTCATCGGCTCTCGCCATCGGTTGCCTTGACCTCTATGATTTCGACCCGCGCAACCTCAAAGCCGGTGTAGGAATCTATGTTTCGCCTGACAGCCGCCAACAAGGTTATGCCATTGAGGCTTTGCGACTATTGGACGACTACGCCTTTGGTTTTCTCCATCTTAATCTTCTCTACGCGTTCGTTTCCGAACTTAACACCGCCTCCGTTGCTCTCTTCAGCAAAGCAGGCTATCAACCATCAACGCCCATACCCCATTGGACAATAGAAGGCAATGCACGATTGTGGTGGAAAACCAAGATTTAAGATTGAAAACTTAAAAATCGACAAAATAATTTGGAGGTATCAGAAAATCAGCGTACTTTTTCTTTAGTCACCACACCATCCCGCTTTGGCTGTTTGGTATGATGTATTAAAGACAATTCCTGACATTTCGCGAGGGACAGCCCTGACGAGGAATATATGCGCTTATAAAAGGTTTCCGCCAAAAGCAGAAGACCCTCGCCGCACAGATTGCAACAAAGGTCTATCAATACGGATTTTTGAAATAATCAACCAAAATAACAATACTATGAAACACTTTTTAACCACTATCTTGCTTGTTACTGCAATGGCAGTGCAGGCGATGAGCGTGCAACAGGTGGAACCACTCTGCTGGTGGACGGATATGCAGTGTCCGCTCACTCTGATGGTACACGGCGATGACCTATGCAGCAGTCAAGTAACTATTCAGCGTAAAGACGGCAAGCGCGTCCTCAAAGGCGATGCCACCGGCTTGGTACTCAAAGGGCAACACAATGCACAATCGCCTAACTACCTCTTCCTTGACCTTGATGTCAGAGAGACAGGCACTTATCGTATCACCTTGAAGAAAGCCAATCGCAAGACTTCGTTCGACTACACCGTTCTTCCTCGTCGCGAAGGCAGTCGCCAAAGACAGTCGTTCACCACTGCCGATATGGTCTATCTCATTATGTCCGACCGTTTTGTGGACGGCAACGAAGCCAATAACAATAATTCTTTGACCAAGGAGAAAGCCAATAAAACGAACGTTCACGGACGTTGGGGCGGCGATATACAGGGTGTGGTAAACAGTCTTGACCACATAGCCTCGGTAGGTGCCACCGCCATTTGGGCAACACCTATGCTGCTTGACAACGAAGCCGAATGGAGTTACCACGGTTATGCTTGCGCCGACTACTACCACATAGACCCGCGTATGGGTTCTAACGAGGAGTATAAGCAGATGGTGCAGACTGCTCATAACAAGGGTATTAAGATACTGATGGATATGGTGCCTAACCACTGCGGTGCGGCTCACTGGTGGATGCAAGACCTGCCTTATCCCGACTGGATCAATCAGTTCCCACAGTTCACCAATACTCCCAATGTCTTCTCTGCCAACTACGACATCAATGCCTCGGAGTATGACCGCGTGTTGAGCAACACGGGTTGGTTTGATAGTCCTATGCCGGATATGAACCTCAATAACCCGGACCTCTTGCAGTACTTCAAGCAGTGGGCTATATGGTGGATTGAGTATGCCGACCTTGACGGTTTGCGTGTGGACACCTACCCGTATATAGAGCCTCAACCGGCAGCCGAATGGTGCAAAGCCATAAGAGAGGAGTACCCCAATCTGAACATCGTAGGTGAGTGTTGGACCCGTCCTGCTTCGGCTGTGGCTTATTGGCAGTCGGGCGTGAAGAACTACAACGGCTTTGACAGCCATCTGCCCACCGTGATGGACTTCCCTGTTCAAGAGGCTATTCGTCAAGCCTTAGAGAACGACGGCAACTACTGGGGTGGCGGTATGACCAAAGTGTATGACGCTGTGGCTATGGACTATCTCTATGCCGATGTCAATCGCCTCTTCACTTTCCTCGGCAACCACGATATGGACCGCTTTGCAGACATAGTGAAAGATAAGTCCATAGAGCGCGTTAAGATAGGTATGACCCTGCTTGCCACTATGCGCGGCATACCTCAACTGCTGTACGGAGAAGAGTATAATATGCATTCGTCGGATATGTCGTTAGGTCATTCCACCTTGCGTATGCCTCTGCCCGCCAAGGACACGCTGACCAACGAGATGAAAGATATGTACGCTTTTGTGAGCCGTCTTTTCACATGGCGCAAGACGGAGAAAGTGATACATACCGGTAAGACGATGCATTTCCTTGACCGCAATAACACCTACGCTTTCTTCCGCTATAACGACGATGAGGCTGTTTTCGTGTTTGTCAATGCCTCCGAGGAAAGCAAGAGCATACCTACAAGCCATTACGCAGAGATACTGAACAAATACAACACAGTGGGACACGACCTCATCGCTGACAGGACAGTTGACCTTGGTCGCACTGACCTGACTGCCGCTCCGCTCTCCGCTATGGTGGTTAAACTGACGCGATAGGAATTATGGTCATTACTCTCTTTGTCCTGTAACACTGATGCGTGTGACTCGTCATCTCATTGTAGGAGGCGGTATAGAAGGCGTTCTTGGTAACAAGTGCCTGCTCCGGCATCCAACCGATGAAAGTATATTCATACCCGTTCATAGGTGAGCGTTGAGGCAGGTCGCCTTCATATTCGGCATCGCACAATAAAGAATAGAAAAATCAGTTAAATTCTGAGATAAATGAAAGGCTATGTCATTGAGATGTTATGACATAGCCTTTTCTTTTTGTGACCCTGCCGGGGCTCAAACCCGGAACCTTTGGAACCGGAATCCAACGCTCTATTCAATTGGGCTACAGGGCCGAAAGAATTGATAATTGAGAATTAGTGGGTGTTTTTTACTTTTTTCGCAATAACAAGTTTAGTTTCTACGGTTACCGAGGAAGATCATTATATAATACAACAAGTTAGCCAATGAACCGAGTGCGGCAACCACGTATGTATAGGCAGCACTATGCAATGCAGATTTAGCCATCGGAGTGGTTTCACGATCGGTTATGCCTGCCGTCTCAAGCCATTCGACTGCACGGCGGGAAGCATCAACCTCCACCGGCAGAGTTACGAAGGAGAAAATATGGTCATAGCAAAAAGCGCGATACCAAACAACATCAGTCCGGGGAAAGTGTTAATCAATATCATACCAATCAGTATGACCCACATTACCCATTTATTGGCAAAACTGACCACAGGCACCAAGGCGGAACGCATTCTTAATGGTGCATATTCCACTTCGTGCTGAACGGCATGACCACACTCGTGAGCAGCCACTGCCGCTGCCGCCACCGAAGCCGAGTTATACACTCCTTCCGACAGATTGACGGTCTTGGTCTGCGGGTTATAGTGGTCGGTCAGATGACCTTGGGTACTCGTTACCGTAACATCGTATATGCCGTTATCGCGCAACATCTTCTCTGCCACTTCCCTGCCGGTCAGACCGATAGGCACTTTCGAGTATTTTTCAAACTTACTCTCCAACGACTTGCTGACTATCCAACTGGCAATCGTGATACCAAAGAACAATATCCAATAAATAGTATTGGGATTAGCCATATATCCTGTTTCCATATTCTTCCTCCTTATTCTGTATTCTATCTCTTTTTCCTACATACTTTACATTCTCCGTATATATTCATCACGAAGTGTGAGAATCGGAAATTGGTGTATTTCTTTTTGCTCACCATTTCAGCCAATACGTTGTCTTTCACTTCCGTTATGCGGTGGCATTTGGTGCAGACAATCTGTAATTGGTTATGTTGAGTATGATTGAGTTCGTAAATGGTTTGTCTTGTGTTGTAGGCTCCGTATATAGGTCTTACCACTTGTGCTTCCACCAAGGTCTGCAAGGCATTATATACTGTGGCACGGCTTATCTGCTGCTCGGCTGCCACCTCAACCAACTCGTTGGCTGACCAACGTTTTTTTTCTCCGCAAAACAATCTTAATATAGTATTGCGCTCCATCGACCTCCGCTTACCCTTGTCGGTCAGATAGCGATTGAGTCGTCTGTTGGCTTCTATATATAGGTTGTCGTGGGTCATATATCCATTATATACGCACGGCGACGCTTGTGTTGTTTTTTCTCAAACAGGCTCAACTGACCTAATACTTTCGTGTTGGTTTCCAGCATAGCGGTTGTTTCGGCATAGGAAATCTGATACTTAATAAAGTAAGGGATCCAGTCTTCCAATATAAGAGCATTGATACCTTTGTTCTGATAGTCGGGACGAACACCTATAAGCAACAGGTCAAAAGCCTCCATTTTCTTTGCACGCAGGGCTCGCAATATATAGTACCACCCCAAGGGGAACAACTTGCCGCCACACTTGCGAACAGCCTCCGATATGTCAGGCATACCCACGCCCACACCTACTATCTCGTCTTTCTCATTAACCACAACCGTAACAAAATCAAAGTTCAGCATCGGGAAATACATATCCCGATAATAGTCCTTTTGCTTTTGGGTCATAGGTTGGAAGTTATACAGGCTCTGATAGGCACTGTCTAACAAGTCCATATACGAGGAGCCGTATTTATATTTGAGTTCGATAGCCGAGCGCACCTTGTTCACTCTCACGTGATAGCGTTCTTTCACCAAATTGCATATTTTCTGCAAGCGTTCCGGCACTTCCTTAGGTGGCGTAACGCGATACTCCACCCAGTCTGCCTCTTTAGTCAGTCCGTATGCTTCCATGTGCTTCTCATAGTAAGCGTAGTTATAGAGCGAAGCCAAAGGAGCCAAGTACTCGTATCCTTCTATGAGCAAGCCTTGGTGATCCCAATCGGTGAAACCCACAGGACCGTTCATAGTAGTCATTCCTCTCTCCTTGCCCCATTGCCTAACTGCGTCCAACAAGGCACGGCTGACCTCCATATCGTCCTCAAAGTCCATCCAACCGAAACGCACTTTCTTGCACTGCCAGTGCTCGTTGGCTCTATGATTGATGATAGCCGCTATGCGACCTACTATCTTATTGTCTTTATATGCAAGGAAGAGTTGGTGCTCGCACACATCCAAAGCAGGATTCTTGGAAGGGTCAAACACATTGATTTCATCAAAAAAAAGAGGGGGACAATAGTATGGACAATCGCTGTATAATTTGTTAGCAAATTGAATGAATTCCTTTAAGTCGCTTGTCGAATTAACTGTTCGTATTTCCAAAGACATATATTTACTTTTTGCAAAAAACAGTCGCAAAAGTACACTTTTTTACTAAATATGAACATTTATATACATTTTTTTCTACTTTTGCGCGCTTTTTGTAACACTAAATATGAATGCTTATGGCAAAAGTACGTTCAATAGGTGTTTTTTGCGCCTCTTCGTCGCAGGTTGATAAGTCATATTTTGAGCAGGCTTTTCGTTTGGGACAGATATTGGCAGACCACGGTATTGAGGTTGTGTATGGCGACGGCGGCTTAGGTTTGATGGGCGAATTGGCAAGGGGCGTTAATAGCCGTAACGGACTGATTACAGGTGTCATACCGCAGTTTATGGTGGATGAGGGTTGGAATAACCCCAAGAGCAGCCGTACACATATTGTGCAGACTATGCACGAAAGAAAAGCCCTGATTGAGAGCCTGTCCGATGCTATGGTGGCTCTCCCGGGAGGAATAGGTACGTACGAAGAACTGCTGGAATGTATGACGTGGAAGCAACTCGGACTGCATACCAAACCCATAGTTATTCTCAATCACAAAGATTACTACACCCCTCTCTTGAAATGTTTCGACAAAATGGTGTCCGAGCGTTTCCTCAACGCTGTGTATAAACAACTTTATACCGTTGTCAGTGACGCGGAGGATGTGCTGCCTGCCATAGAAAAGACCCAGGCTTGGACCATAATGACACGTAAGGATGCAGCCTTCTGACCTAACACATATTTCCTCTTTATATACCTCATACACACTGCCTTGGCTCTTGTTCTTCCTGCTTGTGTGTGTGATTTTCATTTCCCTTTCACGACCGCATTTCTGGAAGGACTGCCTCACCGCTTGCATATCCAAAATGGAAAGAAGATACACTATGCCCGTTCAGTGGCTGCCGCAAACAATAACCATACTATTCACCGTCTGCTCACTCTCAATGGCTATATGGGTCTATTTCTATAACGAAGGTGAATTGAGGTGGAATATATTGGGTATGATTCTTCTCGGCGTTAGCGTATGGCTCATACTGCATAATGTGATGACCGCTCTATTGGGGTATATATTCTCTATGCCTCGCGATGCACAAAAGGTCAATAATGATAGCACCCTGATTATCACCACGGTAAGTATATTATGCTTTCTTTTGTGCAGTATGGCAACCGCTTTCCCTATGCAAAACGCATACCGAGGAATACTGTTTGGCTGTTTCGCTCTTTATATTGTTTGTCTTTTAGTTAAGTTAAGCGTAACCTATATGCGGTCATTAAGATCGATGCTATATATAGTATTGTATATATTAACATTAGAGGTAATACCGATAAGCGGTATCTTTGCTCTGTCTGATTACCTCTACCAATCAAATATATTTCAGTCAGTATGACAAAGAATTACAAGATATTGGTTTCTCAACCTAAACCTGCTCTTGAACACAATCCTTATTCGGATATGGAAAAGGCTTTTGGTGTTCATTTCGATTTTCGTCAGTTTGTACGCATAGAAGGTCTTGACGTTATAGAGTTCAGGCAGCAACATATCCGTCCGTTGGAATATACTGCCGTGTTGCTCAACTCTCGCTTGGCTGTGGATCACTATTTCCGTATATGCAACGACCTGCGTCTGCAAGTGCCTGACTCAATGCACTACTATTGCAGTTCGGAAGCCATTGCCAACTACCTGCAAAAGTATATACAATACCGCAAACGCAAGGTCTTTTATGCCGAGCATAACAACTTTGAGGAGTTGTTGCCTACTATGAATCGTCGTCCGGGCGAGAAGTTCCTGATGGTGGTGGCTGAAACGCATACCGATGATATTATCAATATGCTTGCCTCGCATAAGATTAAGGTTACCCCTGCCGTTATGTATCGTACCGTTCCCGCTCCGTGGAATAAGGAAGATAAGTTCGACTATCAGATGGTGGCTCTCTTTACTCCCACCGGTGCTGTGGCTCTGCATGACAGTTTTCCCGAACTCAAACAAGACGACATCATGCTTGCCGCCTACGGACAGAGTACTATCGCCGCCTTGCAGCAATATGGTCTCACCCCGCAAATACAGGCTCCTACACCTCAATTCACCAGCATAACGGCTGCCATTCGTAACTACCTTGAAGAACACCTTTCCTAAACATAGTCGTTTGTGCGGACAGATACGTGTAAAGACGCTTTATGCAGACGGAACGAAATTCACCGTCTGGCCCTTGCGCGTTACCTATAGTAGATATACCACAGAAGGAGAGAACAAAGTGCTTGTTTGGGCACCCAAATCGCTCTTTAAGCACGCTGTCGATCGTAACAGACTGAGACGACTGATGAGGGAAGCATACAGGCTCAATCAATCGCTATTGGAGCAAGAAGGACTATACATAGCCTTCAACTATATGGACAAACAAATACAACCATATCATACCATTGAGAAGGCAATAAAGAAAGCAATAGCCAAACTCAATACAACGGTAGGAAACGGAAATGATAGTTATGCCGAATAAAATCAGTAATATAATACGCAAAGCGTTTCTCCTTCCTGTTTATTTCTATCGTTACTGTATTTCGCCATTGACTCCGCCTTCTTGTCGCTATACGCCCACGTGCAGCCAGTATATGGTGGAAGCCGTTATGAAGTACGGCGTCTTCCGCGGCGGTTGGCGCAGCCATCCTCAAGACCGTGAAGGGCGACGTGAAG
>CAMVHW010000036.1 GCA_947167395.1 uncultured Bacteroidales bacterium | reverse complement strand
ACACATAGGTGCATATAATGTCAAACTCAAAAACGGCAAACACCTCACCTTCCTTGACACTCCCGGACACGAAGCCTTCACCGCTATGCGTGCGCGTGGTGCCAAAGTAACGGATATTGCTATTATCATTGTGGCTGCCGACGATGGCGTTATGCCTCAAACACGTGAGGCTATCTCACACGCACAAGCAGCAGGAGTACCTATGATTTTTGCTATCAATAAGTGCGATAAACCAGGTGCTAACCCCGAAAAAATAAAAGAAGAATTGGCAAATATGAACCTACTCGTGGAAGACTGGGGAGGAAAGTATCAAAGCCAAGACATAAGTGCAAAGAAAGGTACGGGCGTGTTTGAACTGCTTGAGAAAGTGCTGCTTGAAGCCGAAATGCTTGACCTTAAAGCCAATCCTAAACGCCGTGCCAAAGGTAGCATAATCGAATCGTCATTGGACAAAGGACGCGGATTTGTCAGCACAGTATTGGTTAGCGACGGTACACTCCACGTAGGTGATGTCGTTCTCGCAGGCTCGTCACATGGTAAAGTGAAAGCTATGTTCAACGAACGCGGACAAAACATTTCACAAGCACTTCCCGGTGAACCTGCAGTCATACTCGGTCTTAACGGTGCACCTACCGCAGGCGATGAGTTCAACGTAATGTCGTCCGAACAAGAAGCAAGGCAGATAGCCAACAAGCGCGAACAACTCCAACGCGAAATGTCTATACGCACCAAGAAACATATCGGCTTGGAAGAAATAGGTCGTCGCCTCGCTATCGGCGACTTCAAGGAGTTGAACCTTATAGTTAAAGCCGACGTGGACGGTTCAGTGGAGGCCCTGAGCGATTCGCTCATCAAACTCTCAACCGAAAACATACAAGTTAATGTTATTCATAAAGCCGTTGGTGCCATCTCCGACTCCGACGTATTGCTGGCTGAAACCTCAGACGCTATTATCATCGGCTTTAATGTGCGTGCCACATCCACTGCTCGCAAGATGGCCGAAACGGAAGAAGTGGACATACGTGTCTATAGCGTCATCTACGATGCCATAGAAGAGGTTAAGGCGGCTATGGCAGGTATGCTGTCGCCCGAAATAAAAGAAAACATTACCGCCACACTGGAAGTACTGCAAACCTTCCATATATCCAAGGTTGGTACTATCGCCGGTTGCGTGGTGCGTGAAGGAAAAATCAAACGCTCTAATAAAGTGCGCGTCATACGCGACGGTATCGTTATCTTCACCGGCGATTTGGCTTCGCTCAAACACGGCAAAGACGACGTTAAAGAAATGGGCGTTAACCAAGAATGTGGCGTAAGCATACGCTCCTATAATGACCTCGTGGAAAATGATATTATCGAAAGTTTTGAGGAAATAGAAGTGGCTAAGACACTATAACTTATCCTAAATCAATATGACAAAATCACTTTTCTTTACTTTTTTTCATAAAAAAGTTTGGTAGTTAATTAAAACACAATACTTTTGCACGTTTTTTGAACTCGCTATGTTGGGCGGTGGATGGAAAAGCCATCATAAAGATGTCCGTCGGCATAGCCTTAAATAATTAAAATAACAAATGGATACATTATCTTACAAAACAGCATCCATCAATAAGGCAACCGCTGATAAACAATGGGTTGTAGTAGATGCTGAAGGTCAAATTCTTGGCCGTATGTGTACAAAAATTGCCAAAATTCTTCGTGGCAAGTACAAACCATCTTTCACCCCTCACGTAGATTGTGGTGATAACGTAATAGTTATTAACGCTGACAAGGTTCGTTTGACCGGCAACAAGTGGAACGACCGCGTATATGTTCGCTATACCGGTTACCCCGGAGGTCAAAGAGAAATGACCCCAGCTCAAATGTTGCAGAAAGGTGCAGACCGCCTTATCCTCAAAGTGGTAAAAGGTATGCTCCCTAAAAACCGTCTCGGCGCTCAACTGCTCACGAATATCCGCGTTTTCGCAGGTCCCGAGCACAATATGCAAGCACAACAACCAAAACAAATTGACATCAACACACTTAAATAATAAAGAAGAATATGGATACTATCAATACAATAGGTCGTCGTAAAGCAGCCGTAGCACGCATTTATCTTAAAGACGGTAACGGTAAAATTACTATCAATGATAGAGACTTAGAGGTATATTTCCCCAGTCCTATTCTTCAATATATCGTTAAGCAACCACTTGCTAAACTTGAAGTGGAAGGCAAATACGATATTAAGGTTAATCTTGACGGTGGTGGCTATAAAGGTCAAGCAGAGGCTCTGCGTCTTGCTATCGCTCGCGCTCTGGTTAAACTCAACCCCGAAGATAAACCCACTCTGAAAGCAGAAGGCTTTATGACACGTGACTCACGCGAAGTTGAACGTAAGAAACCCGGTCAACCCAAAGCACGTAAACACTTCCAATTCAGCAAACGTTAATACTCCAAACGGCAGAGACCCATTCCTTTTGGCTGCTCTGCCGTTGCTCCTTTTCATCACAAGGCTCTCACCTGCCGATATTTATACACGTAATAATAAAAGATTATATCTAACTGATTATTATATGTTTTTGAAGTATCGGTTTTGATTGACAAGGGGTAAATGGATTCTTATAAAAACAAACAATTAAAAACATTTATCAAACTATGAGAACTACTTTTGATCAATTGCTCGCTGCGGGTTGCCACTTCGGCCACCTCAAACGCAAATGGAATCCCGCTATGGCTCCTTATATCTATATGGAGCGCAATGGTATCCACATCATCGACCTTAACAAAACAGCCATCAAAATTGACGAGGCTGCTGAAGCACTGAAAAACATTGCCAAATCAGGTCGCAAAATTCTCTTCGTTTCCACTAAGAAACAAGGACAAGAGATTGTTGCACTGAAAGCCAAAGAAGTGGAAATGCCTTATATCACCGAGCGTTGGGCAGGCGGTATGCTTACTAACTTCCCCACCATTCGTAAGGCTGTTAAGAAAATGTCCAACATCGATAAGATGATGACCGACGGCACTTTTGACAATATATCCAAACGCGAACGCCTCCAAATCACACGTCAGCGTGAGAAATTGGAGAAGAACCTCGGTTCAATAGCCGACCTCACTCGTCTTCCCTCCGCTCTCTTCGTGGTTGACGTTATGAAAGAGCATATTGCCGTTGCAGAAGCCAATCGTCTCGGTATCCCCGTATTCGGTATTGTTGATACTAACTCCAATCCTAACAATATTGACTTCGTTATTCCTGCCAACGATGATGCCACTAAATCCATCGAAGTGATTCTTGACGCTGTTTGCGGAGCCATTCGCGAAGGTCTTGAAGAACGCAAGGTGGAGAAAGCCGATGAAGAGGCCGCTGCTGCTCAAGCCAAGGCTGAGAACGCAGAGGCTGCTCCTCGCGAAGGCGGTCGCCGAGCAAGAGTACGCAAATCAACCGAAAAGAAAGAAACCGAAATGGTAGCAACCACTGAGGAAAAGGTTGAGGAAGAAAAAGCCGAAGAAGTAAAGGCTGAAGAAGAGAAAACAGAAGAATAAACATTGTAATCTATATATAAAGTAAATTACTATGGCTGTAACATTAGCAGATATAAAGAAACTGCGCGAAATGACCGGCGCAGGTATGATGGATGTAAAGAAAGCCTTGGAAGAAGCCAATGGCGACTTTGAAGTGGCAAAAGACCTCCTCCGCAAACGCGGACAAGCCATCGCCGCTAAACGCTCTGACAGAGAAGCATCCGAAGGTTGCGTTCTGGCAAAGGCTGTTGAAGGCTTTGGTGCAATAGTGGCTGTTAAATGCGAAACCGACTTCGTGGCTAAAAACGAAGACTTCGTAGGAATGGTTAAACTCATTCTTGATGCCGCTATCGACAACCGTCCCGCTGACCTCGAAGCACTGAAAAACCTCAAAATAGGCAACTTCACAGTGGCTGAAATAGTTACCGAACGCAGTGGCGTTACCGGTGAGAAAATGGAATTGAGCGACTATGCTTTCATCGCTGCTCCTAAGGTTGACGCATACAATCACCTTGGTAATAAACTTTCTTCTCTCATTGCCGCTGACGACGCTAACGCTAACCAAGAGACCGTTCACGGAATGAATATGCAAGTGGCTTCTATGGCTCCTGTTGCTCTCGACGCAGAACACGTGGCACAAGAAGTTAAAGATCGCGAATTGAGTATCGCTATCGACAAAACAAAACAAGACGAAGTAAATAAAGCCGTTGAGAACGCACTGCGCAAAGCAGGAATCAATCCCGCTCATGCTGACAGTGATGACCATATCGCTTCCAATACCGCCAAGGGCTGGCTCACCGAAGAACAAGCAGAACAAGCACGCCAAATACGCGCTAACGTTCCTGCAGAGGCTGAAGCACAACTCAATATGAAGAAAGTGGAAATGATAGCACAAGGTCGTCTCCAAAAGTTCCTCAAAGAGAGCACATTGGTTGAACAACAATATATCCTCTCTGACTCTAAAGAACTCGTTAAAGACGTGCTCAAAAAGCAGAACGTTAATATAGTTGGATTCCGTCGCATTACTCTTAACCAAGAATAATCGAATGTTATTCTAACTCTACATACCGAAGCCTACTCCAACCAAGTAGGCTTCGATTGTTTAAGATAAAAATATTTATGATAATTATGAAAACACTCTCCCCTACCCGCATTGCCGTTTTAGGTTACGGCAATATCGGCAAAGCCATCGAACAGGCTGCCAACATGTCAGGCGATATGAACCTTGTCGGTATATTCCACCATAACGAACTTGAACTCATTAAAAAAGAAGAAGTTGATGTTGTACTTTTAGGCACTCCGTCACGAGACGTACCTCACATGGCTAAACAACTGTTGTCAAAAGGTATATGCACAGTGGATAGTTTCGATATTCACACACAAATATCTGCTCTTCATAAGGAACTTAACGAAATTGCAAAAACCAATAATGCGGTCAGCGTTATTTCAGCCGGTTGGGATCCGGGTTCGGACTCCGTTGTCAGATGTCTTATGCAAGCACTTATGCCACAAGGAATTACTTATACCAATTTCGGTCCGGGCCGCTCAATGGGACATACGGTGGCTGCTCGCTCCATAGAAGGAGTGAAAGATGCATTGTCTATGACTATACCGCTTGGAACAGGCATACATCGTCGTATGGTATATGTTCAGTTGGAAAAAGGAGCGGATTTTGAGGCAGTGAAAAGCACGATTCTCAAAGACGACTATTTTGCTCACGACGAAACACACGTTATTCAAGTAGATGACGTACAAACGCTTAATAATGTGGCTCACGGAGTTAATCTTGTTCGCAATGGGGTGAGCGGTACAACTCATAACCAACGTATGGAAATGAATATGACTATCAATAACCCTGCTCTGACAGGACAGATTATGGTAGCCTCCGCACGTGCCGCCAGACGTATGTCGGACAAACAATGCTACGGCTGCTATACTATGATAGAAATACCGCCCATTGACCTCTTGGAAGGTGATAAAGATACACTTATTAAGCAGTTAGTGTGATTTTTTTCGTTAAAAAATTTTGTAACTCAAAAATACAGAGTACTTTTGCAACCGTTTTATAACAAAAATAATAACAAAATAAATATCTATCTATTATGACAAAAGCAGAATTAGTTAATTCAATCGCTATTCATACCGGTTACGACCGCGTAACTATTATGAATATCGTTGAAACAGCAATGGCTGAAGTTAAGAAAAATGTAGTTAGCGGCGATAACGTTTATCTCCGTGGATTCGGTAGTTTCATTACCAAGACTCGCGCTCAGAAAGTTGCTCGCAACATCTCTAAACAAACATCTATCGTTGTTCCTGAGCATAAAATCCCAGCATTCAAGCCTTCAAAAGAGTTTGCAGCTCTTCTGAAATAATAATTACCTTATAAACATATATCACATTATGCCAAACGGTAAGAAACACAAAAGACATAAGATGTCTACGCACAAGCGTAAAAAACGCCTGCGTAAGAATCGTCATAAGCATAAGTAAACTCCTGTAAATAAGGAATAGTTTGGCTTATGATGCCATTAGTAACCGACTTTGTGGCATAATCGCTTTCTTGAGTGCAAGAAGAGCGTGCCACAAAGTTTTTTTTAATTTGATGTACTGATATGAAAAGCGAACTGATTGTTGACGTACAACCCGATGAGGTGGCTATTGCCTTCGTGGAGGACGACCGACTGCAAGAAATAAGCCGAGAAAAACGCAATATAGATACGTTTGCCGTCGGCAATATATACTACGGTCGAGTAAAAAAAATTATGCCCGCGCTCAATGCCGTCTTTGTGGATGTAGGTCATGAAAAAGAGGCTTTTCTTCACTATTTGGATTTGGGAAATTCGTTTCTTACACTTCGTAAGTATATAACACAGGTTGATTCTGACCATCGTTCCATTCCCGACATAGACTCCGTAAAACCCGAGAAAGAACTGAACAAGGAAGGACAGATTAGCGATTTCCTCCAAGTGGGGGATATGATTCTTGTACAAGTAATCAAGGAGCCTATCAATACAAAGGGACCAAGAGTAACAGCGGAAATCAGTATTGCCGGACGAAATATGGTTCTCATTCCTTTCTCCAACAAGATAATGGTCAGTCAGAAAATACGTCGCGATAGCGAACGTAAGCGTCTTAAACAACTGATACAAACCATTAAACCCACTAACTTTGGAGTAATCATAAGAACTGTTGCCGAAAACAAGAAATCTGCCGAATTAGACTCGGAACTGCATATACTTATCCAAAGCTGGGAAAATGCTCTAAAAGCAATACAAAACCCTAAACCCGCCTCAAAAGCCAAGAAAAACAATGACCAAGACATAAGGCTCATTAGCGAGGAAATAGGACGAACAATAGGTGTTATTCGTGATGTGTTCACACCTGATTTTTCAGCCATCGTCATCAACGACGAAGATATGTATCACGAAGCAAAACAATACCTTGAACTTATTGCACCTGAAAACGCCAAAATAGTAAAATACTACCAAAAAGAGCAACCTATATTCGATCACTATGATTTGACTCGACAGATGAAAACAGGGTTAGGTCGTACGGTAGGTTTCAAAAACGGTGGATATCTTATTATTGAACGAACGGAGGCTCTGTTCTCCATAGATGTCAATTCAGGTTCAAAAAAACTTTTTGAAGATCCCGAAGAAAATGCATTCCGCTTTAATATGCTGGCTGCAGAAGAAATAGCGCACCAACTGCGACTACGCGATATAGGAGGTATAATTATTGTTGACTTTATCGATATGGACTCCAAGGATAACCAACAACAATTATATGACCACATGCGCGAGTTGATGAAGCACGACAGAGCCAAGCATAACATACTGCCATTAAGCAAGTTCGGTCTCATGCAGATTACTCGTCAAAGAGTAAGACAGGCTGTCGAAGTGAACGTAACCGAGGTTTGCCCGACCTGTATGGGTAAGGGGAGAGTCCAACCTACTCTGCTCTTTACAGACACTATTGAAAACAACATAGCACACATAGTAAGCCACTACGATAATGACAGTATCAGGCTGGAGTTGCACCCGTTCGTATATGCTTATATCAATCAAGGTTGGTTCAATAGCATAAAAAGAAAATGGAAACGACTCTACGGCATTAAGACAAGAGAAAATCAAAACCTTGGTATGTTGGAAATGCGATTCATTGATAAACAAGGTAATATACTTCCCTTGGACGAACATAGTGAAGAAAAGAAACAATGAGAAAGAGCAACCCATTTTATTGGGTTACTCTTTCTTTCTATTTTTATAGTAATCTTGTTAATTATATTATAGCGGACATTTATGTCAGCAATTTCAATAAAAAGATACACATAACTTTGTTATATAGAAGATTATGAGAAAAATTTTACTCTCCTTGTGTTTGACTGCTCTTCCCTTTGTTGTTAGTGCAGAGCAAAAATCGATTATGGTCGTTAGCGATATGCACGTGCTGGATACGCTGCTATTCGATATAAACGACTGCCAATTCCTTCAAAACGATCATAAATTGGCAGAGAAGTCTCACGAATTATGGGACACTGTGGTCAATCGTGTTCTTTGTTATAGTCCCGACATATTGCTCGTTCCGGGTGATTTGACTTATAACGGCGAGAAGTTGAGCCACTTGACTGTTGCCAAAGGTTTGGAACGCATCCGCCAAAACGGAACGCAAGTATATGTTGTCCCCGGTAACCACGATGTAAGCGACCCTGCTGCACATAATCTATATAAACATACAGGCATTCCCGCTGAAAATATATCTGCCGAAGATTTTGCCCTACTCTACTCTAATTTCGGCTATGGTGATGCTGTGGTTAGACTTGATAACCAAACCGACTCACTGTCGTATATGGCATATCCGTCTGACGATATGGCTATTATTGCAGTCAATTCCAACCAATCCAATATCGGCGGACATAAGAGTGCAGGAGGTATAACAACAAGCATATTGGAGTTCATACAATCCTGTGCAGCCAAAGCACTCAACGAAGGACATACGAACATACTACTGATTACCCACCATCCTGTTATGGTTCATTGTGACGGACAAGCCAAAATAGACAAAAGCCACGTGGGCAATCAGTTGGAACAATACATACCCCTTGATGAACTGCAAGAAGCATTAACCGAGGCGCATATACACGCCGTATTCAGCGGACACGCACACGTTAATAGTATTGCTCAAGTGGAAACAACCAATGGGCTTTTATTTGACGTACTCACCGGCTCCGCCAGTGCATACCCATTCCCTATGCGTCATTGCACACTTAACACAAACACCGGCGAAATGGAGATAACAGGAGAAGAAATAACATTATATCAAGCAGAAGGTTATGAACGTGATTCTCTTTTGGCAAAAGGTGCAGTCAATTCGATGACTGATTTGATATATCCGCATTATACTTCATTCCTAGATAAAATAAACAAGAATATTTTACTTAAAGCGGCTCTCAACAAATATGGAATCACATTTAATAATATAGACAAAGAAGAACTGAAAGAACTGGTATGGGTTAATATGGGACAAGAGCTTCACCACGCCTTAAGTGCATTCAGTCGCGGCGATGAAAATATCTATTTTGAAGGTGATAGCGCATACAATGCTGCTATATCCTCCTACGAAAGAATGTTCTCTCTCTTCTTTGGTGGTGCGGAAATAAATATAAATACCATAATGCCCGTCTTTGAAAAATATGACCTCGTTCCCGATTTCGGGTTCTCACCGGAAGAGGTGTTCGGCAGTATATATGGTAATTATGTTACTTATGACGAACATAAAATCGTTACAGCCGATGCCGCTTGCACTATACAAAACGACATAGACATCCGTGAACAAGACGCTCAACCAACCAACGTTGAAACTATCAATAATAACACTCGCCATATAGTAAAAACGCTTGACAATGGTCGTGTTATCATTAACATCGGCGACAAACGTATCAATATTAACGGTATGGCTGAATAACACTCTCTATATGCTCTCACTCGTTACAGGTGCTTCAGGTGGCATAGGACTGGAATATGCTCGTCAGTTGGCTCGCGACTACCATTGCGACCTCCTGCTTGTCAGCAACCAACAACAAGAGTTGCAACAAGTAGCCGAAACGATAAGCAAACAGTATAAAGTAACCACTTATGCTCACTATGCCGACCTCAGCCTGCCCGACGCTGCTGAACAACTGTTTGCATATACCGAACGCGAAGGACTGAAAGTGGATATTCTCATTAACGATGCAGGCATTTTTATTTTCAATCCGTACATAGAAACATCTATGCAACGTATTGAAACAATGCTCAATCTGCACGTTATTACCGTTGCCAAACTATGCCGTCTATATGGAGAACAAATGGCAAAAAGAGGCAAAGGATATATACTCAATATGTCATCTATGTCCGCTTGGATGGCTATGCCCGGCATACAACTCTATAACTCCACCAAAGCCTTCATCTATAATTTTACTAAATCATTATGGTACGAACTGCGTCCGTATGGTGTCAATGTGTTGGCAATGGCTCCGGGGGCTGTTGATACCGCTCTGTTCGGTTTATCACCTCAACTTCGCCGATTGGCTGTCAATTTAACCGTCAGTATATC
>CAMVHW010000035.1 GCA_947167395.1 uncultured Bacteroidales bacterium | reverse complement strand
TCCTTTTTCGGAGCCTTCTTGGACAGTGAGGAAATCTTTGTTGAAGATTTGCGATTTCCAGTAGCACCATTTGCCGGATTTCAGTTGTTCGCTGAGCAGTGGTTCAGAGATGATGATTTGGTCGAAGAGGTTCCACGAGCCGTTGTAAGCGAGTGAACCGATACCATTTTCAAGTTTGAGCCACATTGTATTGAATAAGCCTTGCGCAGATACTTCGTCACGTGTTTTTTTTGCTTGGAGAATATTAGCGCAGGAGTTGTTCATCGGGTCGTCGTTGAGGTCGCCCATAATGATGATTTTGGCTCGTGGTTCTTTGAGGTATATACTATCGCATATAGAGCGTGTAAGCATAGCTGCGGTGTCTCTGGTAGGTCTTGAAGCGAGTTCACCTCCGTAGCGACTGGGCCAGTGATTGACAATGATATGAATTTTTTCGGGTTTGCCAACCCCCATAATATATCCCGAAACAACGAGTTGAAGCCTCGACTTAACGACACCTCCGTCTGCATAGTGTGCTTTAAGTGGGTATCCGCTGACTCTTGCCACCTTGAACATATCGGGATTATATAAGAAGCCCACGTCCACACCACGTCTGTCCGGTCCTTCCAAGAGGATGGGGGTATATTTACGGTCGTGCTTAAGGAGTTCAGAACAGAGGTCATTAAGACAACCTATATTTTCCACTTCCGCCACCCCCACGCACATAGCACCTCTCGTGTCTTCGTCTGTACCTAATTGCGCAACGGCTTCCGCCATACGGTTCAGTTTGTGTTGGTATTTAAGTGAGGTCCATTTCATACCTCCGTCAGGCAGGTATTCATAGTCATTTTTACCTTCATCGTGAATGGTATCGAAGAGATTTTCGAGGTTATAGAAGGCAACGCAGCGTACGTATTTATCGCCGTTCTGTGCATTGAGTGAGAAAGCACAAAGTACGAAGAGCACTGCAATGAACAGTTTAGTGAAGTGTCTCATAGCAAATAAGTCTCGTTTTTGTTGAATTGGCGGCAAAAATAATGTTTTTTTGTGCAGGAACAAAAAAACATATACTTTTGCGCGAAAATAGAACGAAAAAAGTTACACATAAATTGAGAAAAGAGAATTATTATGTCATCTGTAAACAAAGTTATTTTAATTGGAAATGTGGGTTCTGACCCCGATGTACGTTATTTGGATCGCGGCGTGGCAATAGCCAATTTTAATTTGGCGACCACAGAGCGTGGTTATACGATGCAGAACGGCACTCAGGTGCCAGACAAGACGGAGTGGCATTCGATAGTATTATGGCGCAATCTTGCAGAGTGGGCAGAGAAGTATGTTCGCAAGAGTATGAAGTTGTATATAGAAGGCAGGCTTCAGACTCGCAGTTGGGAGAAGGATGGTCAGTTGCGTAAGAAGACGGAGATTATAGCCGAGAATGTACAGATTTTGTATCGTCCGGACGATAATCGCAACACCTCCAACAATAATCAAGAGGCGGAAGATGTTTCGGTAGATAAAGCCACGACATTGGAGGAGAACGATATCTTTTAGAAGTTTCATCGTTTAGTTTTCCTTATTCCTTTATTATGGAGATGTTAGCCAAGACCTTCAAGGGATTGGAGGACGTATTGGTGCGAGAGTTGCTTAACCTTGGTGCGAAAGACGTGGTTAAGCAACGTCGTGCTGTGTCTTTCAGTGGTGATAAACGGCTGTTGTATAGTGCTAATCTACAACTTCGCACAGCATCGCGTGTACTTGTTCCGATAGCTACCTTTGAGGCAGAGGATGCCGATATGGTATATGAGCAGGCTAAACAGATACCTTGGGATGAGTATATGGATGTGGATACGAGTTTCAGTATAGACTCGACGGTATATAGCGATAGTTTTCGTCATTCGAAGTATGTTACCTATCGTGTAAAGGATGCCATAGCTGACTATTGGACGGAAAAAGCGAATAAGCGACCTAATGTGAATCTGACGAGTCCCGATTTGTATATCAACGTATATATATCCAATACGAAAGTTATCTTGTCGTTGGACAGCAGTGGTGAGTCGCTGCATAAACGTGGTTATAGAGTAGGTCAGACGGAAGCACCTTTGAATGAGGCATTGGCTGCAGGTATGTTACTGATGGCAGGTTGGGAAGGTCAGTCGGACTTTTACGATATAATGTGCGGTAGCGGAACGCTATTGATAGAGGCTGCATTGATAGCGCAGAATATAGGTCCCGGGTTATTTCGCAAGCATTTTGCTTTTGAGAAGTGGCGTGACTATGACGAGGCATTGTTTGACGAGGTGTATAACGATGACAGCCATGAGCGTGAGTTTAGTCATCATATCTATGGCAACGATGCCGGTTTTTATGCTGTTCAGCAAGCGCAGAAGAATGTGCGTGAAGCAGGTATGCAGCGTTATATAGACGTAAGGCAGATAAGGTTGCAGGAATT
Organism: uncultured Bacteroidales bacterium; assembly: GCA_947167395.1. GTDB lineage: Bacteria > Bacteroidota > Bacteroidia > Bacteroidales > Paludibacteraceae > Colicola. The sequence goes on along the minus strand of CAMVHW010000035.1, from coordinate 7,764 downwards.
GCACGATATAGATGCAAAGGATGCGTTAGTAGTTATCAATCCTCCCTACGGTGAGCGTTTGTCGAAAGATAAGGACGTGCTGCAACTCTATGAGGACATAGGCAAGTGCTTAAAACATCAGTTTGCAGGTGCTACTGCGTGGATATTGTCTTCAAATGAGGATGCACTGAAACGCATAGGCTTGAAGCCCAAGCAAAGAGTAAGGCTATTGAATGGTGAATTGGATTGTCATTTCAATCAGTATGAACTATTTACAGGCGGCAGAAAGGAGTTTGTGATACAAAAGAAAAGCAGGTCTGACAATAAGAGCGAAGACCATCATAAGCGTGGAGGTGCGAATGGTAATATAAACCCAAAACAAGGAAGCAAGCATAAAACACCAAAAGAAAAGAAGCAAGCATAAAGGCTTGCTTCTTTTTCTTTTTATAAGAGTCGCAAATCAGAATATAAGGGCAGACAATCGGTTATTTCAGACTTTTGAGTTGCGAAATGTTGGCTCGAGTGATCTTCTGTTCACAGAGGGCTTTGGTTACGGTAAAGTGCTGAATGTTTTTCTGCGGTATTTCGTACATAAGATCCATCATAACCGTTTCAGTCAGTCCTCTGAGTCCTCGTGCGCCCAACTTAAATTCTATGGCTTTATCCACGATATAATCCAAGGCGTCATCGTCAAAAGCGAGTTGTACTCCGTCCATAGCGAGGAGTTTTTGGTACTGCTTGATGATAGCGTTTTTAGGTTCTGTCAGTATGGAGCGCAAAGCCTGTCTGTCAAGCGGGTGAAGATAAGTAAGAATAGGCAATCGCCCTATGATTTCCGGTATGAGTCCGAAGGACTTAAGGTCTTGTGGGGCTATATACTGCAATAGGTCTTTCTTGTCAATTTTCTGTGCTTGTTCGGAAGCCTCAAATCCCACCACTTGTGTATTGAGTCGTTGTGCTATCTTACGTTCTATACCGTCGAAGGCTCCACCGCAGATAAAAAGAATGTTCTGCGTATTGATATGTACGAATTCTTGTTCGGGGTGTTTGCGACCTCCTTTGGGCGGTACGTTGACCACAGATCCTTCGAGTAGTTTGAGCAGTCCTTGTTGTACACCTTCACCTGAGACATCGCGTGTGATACTGGGGTTGTCGCTTTTGCGTGCTATCTTGTCTATCTCGTCTATGAAGACGATACCCATTTCTGTTTTTTCAAGGTCGCAGTCGGCTGCTTGATAGAGTTTAGTGAGCACATTCTCCACATCCTCACCCACATATCCTGCTTCGGTAAGGACGGTGGCGTCAGCAATAGCGAAAGGTACGGTTAGGAACTTAGCGATAGTACGAGCGAGCAGCGTTTTGCCGGTGCCGGTAGAGCCGACCATAATGATATTGGACTTTTCTATTTCCACATCATCGTATTGATTGACAAGACCGGTGAGTTTATTTGATTTAGATATGGCAATACGTTTATAGTGGTTATAGACAGCAACGCTAAGGTATTTCTTGGCTTCGTCTTGTCCGATGACATACTGGTCGAGGAATGCCTTTATTTGTTGCGGTTTAGGCAGTTTATCCAAAGACAAATCTATTTGAATCCCACTTGCTGCTTTATTAGCAGTCCTTGGATTTTGTTCATTATTATTTACTCCGTCAAATTGTCCGTCAATCAAAGCATGAATTTGTTGGACGCAATACGGACAGATAGCGGAACCGTTTTCGCCTTCAATCAAAGGCATATCTGTGCGACCACAGAAGGAACATCTTTGTTTCTGTTTAGCCATTGTTATTGTCTTTTGGTATAAACCTTGTCTATCATTCCGTATGCGAGTGACTCTTGCGCAGTCATCCAGTAGTCGCGGTCGGCATCCTTACGTATTTTGTCGATGTTTTGCCCTGAATGGTCGGCAATGATTTGATAGAGTTCGTCTTTGAGTTTGAGTATTTCTTTTGCAGTTATTTCGATGTCGGATGCTTGTCCTTGTATTCCTCCCATAGGTTGGTGTATCATAACACGACTATGAGGTAGTGCTGCACGCATACCTTTTTCTCCGGCGACGAGCAGAATAGCCCCCATAGAGGCAGCCATACCGGTGCATATTGTCCCCACGCGGCTTTTGACGAACTGCATAGTGTCGTAAATGCCCAATCCGGCATATACGGAGCCACCGGGAGAGTTAAGATAGATATTGATATCTCGCTCTGAGTCAGCGGAGTCAAGGTAAAGTAATTGCGCTTGGATGACGTTGGCTGTATATTCATTAACTTCTGTTCCGAGGAAGATGATACGATCCATCATCAGTCGTGAGAAGACGTCCATTTGCGTAACATTAAGTTGTCTTTCTTCAAGTATAGAGGGAGAGATATATGAAGCGGAGTCGGTCATAAAATGCTCCACGTGCATAGTGTTGAGACCTTTACTCTTGGCGAATTTAAGGAAGTCGTTTTGCATAGTTAGGAAGGGTATTTATGTTTTTATTAGTATTCCCTCTCCTCGCGAAGGAGAAGAGGGAATACAGCAATTATTCAGTTATGAAAGAAAAAGGATGATTCACTTATTTTCTTTCCATTTTGCTTTCTTTGCGTCTTTGTTGTGCCATCTGAATGTCGTACGCCACGTGCGGTGCAATACAGAGAGATGAGTATGTACCAACCAATACGCCAATCAAGAGAGCGAATACGAAGCCTCTGATACTATCGCCACCGAAGATGAAGATAGCGAGCAACACTACGAATGTACTCATTGATGTAGAGAATGTACGGCTAAGGGTAGCATTGATAGCGTCGTTGATATTGATACTCTTTTCGCGTTTAGGATAGAGTGTATTCATTTCGCGTACGCGGTCGAAGATGACCACGGTATCGTTGATTGAATAACCTATAACGGTCAAAATGGCTGCTATGAAACTTTGGTCAATCTCCATTGAGAAAGGCATCACTTTCCAAAGTATAGCGTACAGACCGAGCACGATGATTGAGTCGTGTGCGAGTGCTGTAACGGCACCAACGGAGTAAGCGAAGTTGCGGAAACGCAGCAAGATATAGAGGAATATACCGATGAGTGCAACAATGACGGCAATGAAAGCGTCTTTGGTTATATCGTCAGCGATGGCAGGTCCCACTTTCTGGCTTTGCATAATACCCACTTCGGGGTTGATTTCGGTAGATTTGAACTCATCGAGAGTCAGTCCTTCGGGCAAGAACGGACGGCAACCTTCATAAATCAGTGCTTCCAGTTCATCGTCAAGCGTTTCGCTGTTCTCTTGAATCTTGAAGTTGGTAGATATACGTACCTGGTTACCTTCTTGACCGATAGTGATAACGCGCATACTGAGGTTTTCGCCTTCAGTGTTTTGGGCGGTGAAGACATCAGTGAGCGATTTCTCCACTTCTTGGGTATTGATATTGCGGTCGAAACGAACTATATAGTTACGTCCACCGGAGAAGTCAATACCGAGATTAAGACGACCGAAGATATGAGGTTCCAAACCGATGATACTCAAAACGACCAAGATACACGAAATCGTATAGAACAATTTACGTTTAGCAACGAAATCAACTTTGGTATTCTGCAAGAAGTTCTCCATCAACTTGGTAGTGAAGGTGAGTTCCTTTGCATTTTCTCTTGCTGCATAGGTCTCCAACCACAGACGAGTAAGGAAGACGGCAGTGAGGAAAGAGGAGATGATACCAATCATAAAGGTAACTGCGAAGCCTTTGATAGGTCCTGAACCGAAGAGCGCAAGGATAGCACCTGTCAGGAAACTGGTGACGTTAGCATCGACGATTGCACTGATAGCACCGCTAAAACCGTCTTGAATAGCCTTACGCAGGTTCTTTCCGTTACGTTTCTCCTCACGAATACGTTCGTAAATCAGCACGTTGGCATCGACCGCCATACCCATAGTAAGTACTATACCGGCAATACCCGGGAGGGTAAGAACAGCAGAGAAAGAAGCCAATATACCAACGAGGAGGAATATATTGCAGAGCAGTGCAAGGTCGGCAATCAGTCCCGGGATAACACCGTAGTAGAACACCATATAGATAAGGATGAGGAGGAAGCCGATAGCGAAACTCCATAGACCGGCACGGATTGATTCCTGACCGAGAGTAGGACCGACCACGTCTTCTTGTACTATACGTGCGGGAGCGGGCATCTTACCTGATTTGAGTGTATTGGCAAGGTCTTTGGCTTCGTCCACGGTGAAGTTACCTGTTATTTGGCTGTTACCGCCTGCGATTTCGTTTTGCACAGTCGGGAAACTATATACATATCCGTCGAGTACAATAGCGATTGATTTGCCGATATTATCTTTGGTTATACGTTGCCAAGCCTTTGCGCCTTCGGCGTTCATCGACATACTTACGTTAGCATAAGCAGAGAGTTGGCTGAAGTCGGCACGTGCGTCGGTAATGACATCACCTTCGAGTGATGCACGCCCGTCTCGTTGTGCTTTGAGGGCGATGAGTTGGTAGAGAGTCTCTTGCTCGTCGATAGCCTTTACAGTCCATTTAAGACGGAGGTCGCGCGGGAATACCTGTTTAGCAATAGTGGAATTGAGCATTGCGTTAACGCGTGCTGTGTCGGTATAGTGAACCGTACCCACCACCGGACCGCGATATGCTTGACCTGTCTGACTGATACTCGGGTTAAGGATATAGAAGAGGGGATTTTGTTTCTTATAGTTCTCCACAGCGAGTGCTTGGTCTTCCGCTTGGTTATTGAGGCTATCGTTTGCGGTGTTCTCAATAAGGTCAGCGAGTGCGTCTTGGCTTGCGGAGTCGGCAACTGCGGGTTGAACTTGGTTGTCTTGTTGGTCGGCAGGTTGTTCTGCTTCCACTTCGTTGGCGCGAGCGTATTCGGCATTTATTTGCGCTAATTGGGGAAGAATCTCACTGAGTTCATAAGTCTCCCAGAACTCGAGGTTGGCACTACCTTGGAGGAGTTTGCGCACGCGTTGAGGGTCTTTGATGCCGGGTAGTTCGATAAGAATACGTCCTGCTTGTGAGAGGCGTTGGATATTAGGTTGAACTACGCCAAAACGGTCGATACGAGTACGCAGCACATTGAATGAGTTATCAATAGCGTCATTAACCTCCTGACGAATAACCTTTTCCACTTCAGCATTAGAGGAGGTGGTGGTAACTTTGTCTTTGAGTTCGAAGGTGGAGAATACGCTTGCCAACTGTGCATTAGGGTCGATTTCGTAGAACGACTCGATAAAGAGAGTAACGAAATCTTCACCGCTGGTACGTTGTTTAAGTTGAGCATTGGCGATGGCTTGATTGAATATATCGGAGGTATTGTGTCCGCTGAGCGCACGCAGGATGTCCGGAACGGAAACTTCCATAGTAACGTTCATACCACCTTTGAGGTCCAAGCCGAGGTTGAGTTGTTTTTCGCGACATTCTTTCAGAGTATAACCGCACCAAACTTTTTGTGTTGAGATAGAGTCAACGTAGGCATACTCTTTGGCGGCATCGCCTTGGGCATATTCTTTTGCTTGTTTATCATAGTGCGCCACAACGACACTAAACGAGAGATAGAACACGCAAATTAGTCCCAAGCAGATTGCCAAAAATCTAACAAGTCCTTTGTTTTGCATAATGTGTATTTAATTAAGAATTTATTTACATTGTTTTTGTATGAGCGTTGGAAGACGTAAAAATCACGCCAAACAGCCCGCAAAAGTATTGTATTGATTTTGTTTGTACAACGATTTTCCTTTTTTTTTCATTTATTACTGTTGTACCAACACTATTTGTTCTGCTTGCAGACGCACTTTAAGCCATGCTTTAAGCCGTTCGTAGTCGGTTGGGGACAGAGTTTTCTTAGGTTGGAGGGCGATGACGGTTACGACTGTTTTAGGCGAGGAAGAAGCCAGTGCGATGATTACACTCTCTACGACAGGGTATTGTGCTTTCATTTCGGCTTCAATTTCTTTTTGCGGCAGTCGTGCTTGCTCTATATACATATTCAGGCTATCAATCTGCTGATTAAGAGCCAAGATTTCGTCATTTTTGAGTTGCAACCTTTCCTCGTTATTACGTACCATATCGCGCACCATTTGATTTTGGTCAAGTCCTTGCTGCACTTGATAGGCTGCATCAAGGTGGAAATGGAGTTGCTGCCGCGACAAGCCATATTGTTCGGCGGAGGAATAGAGGAGTTCGTACGCTTCGTTGTTGGGTTCTTCGCCGGCTATGAACAGTTCAATTGTTTTAGGGTTGTCTTTGTCGTTGATTTGGTAATCATATATATAACTTTTGGAGAAGTTCTTATTGGCTCTGACAAAGGCATTGATAGAGCGTTTGAGGTTGTTTTCTTTAACCACCGTTACGGCTGAGATGACGCTTGGAACGATAATGGCTATGAGCAAAAGAGCGAACAGCCATTTGCGATATTGTTGGCGTGTATTGTCAGCCACCACTACTTCTTTATAACCGAAATACTTGGTACCTAAATAAGCGGCAAGAGCGATGAAAGTGAAGTTAATGAAAAACAAGTATAAGGCACCGAAGAAGAACTGCGATTGGAGTGTGGAGAGTCCGTAGCCGACAGTGCAGAGCGGTGGCATAAGTGCGGTGGCAATAGCCACACCTGACATCACCGTACCTTTCTCTTTGCGTGACACTTCGAGTATGCCTGCTATACCGCCGAAGAGGGCGATAAAGACATCATATATAGTAGGTGAGGTACGGGCAAGAAGTTCGGTAGGTGATTCCATTTCCAAGGGCGATATCCAAAAATATAGGGCCGCTGACAGGATTGATATACCTACCATTATGCCGAGGTTCTTGAGCGAACGCCACAGGAGATCCACGTCGTTGGTGCCTAATGCAAGACCGAAGCCGAGTATAGGCGACATCAGGGGTGAGATAAGCATAGCACCAATGATGACGGGTATGGAATTGACATTCAGTCCGACGGAGGCAATAACGATAGCACAGAAGAGAATAACTATATTGGGTCCTCGGAAGGCTATGTTGTCTTTTATGGAATCGGCACCTTGGGTAACGTCTATATGTTCTTTAAGGTCAACGAGATGAAGGAATCGTTGAAAGAGTTTTCTTAGTCGTTGAGGCATTTCAGATAGAGTTGTTTGGGGTCGATAGCACGGCAGATGAAGTCGTGCAGGTCATTGATATTGATACGTTCTTGCGTCATTGTGTCACGATTGCGCAGTGTGACGCAGTTGTCGTTGAGTGTGTCGTGGTCGATAGTGATACAGAACGGCGTACCGATAGCGTCTTGTCGGCGGTAGCGTTTGCCTATACTATCTTTCTCGTCGTAGGTGGTTTTGCAGTCGAGTTGGAGCATACGCATCACTTCTTTTGCTTTTTCGGGCAGTCCGTCTTTCTTGACGAGCGGCATAACGCAACATTTGACAGGTGCAAGTACGGGTGGCAAAGAGAGAAGGACACGTGAGTCGCCGCCTTCGAGTTGTTCTTCCTTGTAAGCGGAGCAAAGGACGGAGAGGAACATACGGTCCACGCCTATACTGGTTTCGATGACGTATGGTGTATAACTCTCGTTGAGTTCGGGGTCGAAGTACTCGATTTTCTTTCCGCTGAATTTAGCGTGTTGCGACAGGTCGAAGTTAGTGCGTGAGTGTATGCCTTCCACCTCTTTGAATCCGAAAGGCATTTGGAACTCGATGTCGGTGGCAGCGTTGGCGTAGTGAGCCAGTTTCTCATGGTCGTGAACGCGGTATTTGTGAACGTAGCGGTGTAGGTCGTCTCGCCCTTCGCCTCACAGGTCGCCGCCTTGGTAACCTCGGA
>CAMVHW010000034.1 GCA_947167395.1 uncultured Bacteroidales bacterium | reverse complement strand
CACCGAAGTCGAGAGACAGCAGATTTACAGTCTGCCCCATTTGGCCACTCTGGAACACACCCGATGTAATTTACTATAAGTAATTTACGATAGTAAGAATTTCAATGTTCGTCTTTTGAGCCTCTAGTCGGACTCGAACCAACGACCGCTGGATTACAAATCTAGTGCTCTACCAACTGAGCTATAGAGGCGTTGAAATCGGGCGCAAAAGTACAGGCTTTTTCCGTACTGCCAAAAAAAATGAAAGAAAAAGTGAAAAAAAACGTCTGTTTTACTGAAAAAACGTACTTTTGCAAAACGAAAATAGCAGAAAATATGGAAAGAACGGTGATTACGAGGCAGTGGTTGCAACAGTTAGAGAATGTTTTGGCAAGGTCAGGAGTGGCTTTTATGAATGGAAGTGACAGAGATGGATTGGCAGGAAGGCAGGTGTATTATTATTGTGATGAGGCTGTATGGGGTACATTGCCGTTGGATATAAGAGAGAAGGCGTGTGTATATAAAGGTTATATTTCGCAAGGAGTGAATAACATACAAGTTGCGGGTAAAGGCAAGGGGCTTAAAGAGGTGGAGCATGTATGGGAGTACCTATATAATAAGGGGGCGATGAGGAGCAGTGTGTTAGTGTGTATAGGCGGTGGCACTGTGAGTGATATAGGTGGTTTTGCCGCATCGACATATAAGAGGGGGCTGAGGTATGTTAATGTCCCCACAACCTTATTGAGTATGGTGGATGCGTCGGTTGGTGGTAAGACTGGATTTAATTATATGGGTGTGAAGAACCTGATTGGTACATTCAGTGAGCCGTTGGAGACGATAGTGGACGTAGGTTGGTTAGAGAGTTTGCCAAATAGGGAATACTTGTCGGGATATGCGGAGATGGTAAAGCACGGTTTGATAGGAGATAGTGAGTATTTTTATCATTTACTGTCAACAAACATAGATGAGGATATAGAGAATAAGGTAAAGCGTTCGATAGAGATAAAGAGTAAGATAGTGGAGTATGATCCGCGAGAGAGTGGCAGACGTAAGGTGTTGAATTTTGGTCATACTATAGGTCATGCATTGGAGGCACAATCGATAAGGTCAGATAAGCAGGAGGTGTTGCCTCATGGATATGCGATTATGTATGGTATGGTGGCAGAGTTGTATTTGAGTGTTGTAGTATGCGGAATGGATAGGGAAGTGTTGCGTATGATGAGTCATTATATGTTGGAGAACTATGGTCGTCCCGTGTGTGGCTGTCAGGATTACGACAAGTTGTTGTCGCTAATGAAGCAAGATAAGAAGAATGAGAGAGAGGGTGAGGTATGTTTTACATTGTTGAAGGGTGTAGGTGAGCCTACGATAAATGAGGTGGTAGATGAGAGACTGATTAGAGAGGCGTTGGAGTATCTGTTTTCGTTGTAGTTATGTATATGATCGAACGAGGACGGGGGGGACAGAAGGGGGGCTTTGCGCCCGCAAAAATGCGGGCGAGGTGCAAAATAATTGAGAAATGGTCGACGATGGCGCGATAGTATTGCGCTAATCATATAAACACTCGGCGAGAGTCAAGGGGGCTCGCCTGTCGAGTTCTTCCGCGAGCGGGACGCTTGCGTCCCCGGTGGAGATAAGCCGGAAGGAGTAGCAAAAAAGAAACAACCTCGCCGTTGATACGACAAGGTTGTTTCTTTTAAGCAATGTATTGTTTTATTTTACTTCTGCACCGAGAGCGTTGTAGCGAACGCCATTTTTGATGATATAGACTTGTCCGTTTATGATGACTTTCTTTACATCATTTTCTTCATTGGCTGTTACGATGCGGTCGTCTGTTGTTTCGCCTGCGGCAGAGTATGATACCATATAGCAACCAGACTTAAACTCGTAGATGGTATTGTATTTAGTGAGGATACCAAATGCGATGATGGTGTCACCTTCGTTAATAGCAGCATCTTCTTCTGTAAATGCGACACCTTCCTCTTTATTCATTTTGTAGAACTCAAATTCAGCATCGGTGTCATCCTCATAAGTAACGAAGATATTATATGTACCGTCATTGAGTTTTGCTGATTTCACTACACCTTTAACATAAACTTGTTTGTCTTTGCCTACAACTGCGTCAATGAGAGCAATTGCTTCAGCGGGAGTATAGGCTGTTTCCATTGTGTTCTCAATGGCGATAATATTGATATTGTATGTTGTGGTTTGGGTGTAAGAACCTTCGGTATAGGTGATGGTAACCGTTTGTTCTCCGATAGTAGTCATATCATATCCGCTATAGGAAACACGATTGGTAACATCCAACTCAGCATCGTCCACATAAACGGCTGTAACAACGATACCTTCGTTTGAGAAATCTTCGCCCACCCAATATGTAGTTTTGTAGTTTCCTGTGATGACAAGTTCGGAGATTTCTTTTGTTTCTTCGAAAGTAGCGGAAACGGTAACTGCAAATTCGGGCATTATGAATTGTCCGTCAGTTACTTCCACTTCTTCATTTTCATTGTTAGTGTTATAGACTCTGATTTGAGTGAGTTTGTAGCCTTCGTTTGGAGTTGTAGCAATAGTAACCATTACTCCTGCTTGAACTTCTGTACCGCTTGCTATTTCTTTATTGTTTTCAGCAACGGTAACAGTACCGTTAGCTACGTCAGCAATTGTGAGAGCGGATTTAATGGTACTCAATTCGTAGTTAACTCCATAAACAACAAAGCGTCCTTTGTCGCCGGTAGCGGCGATAGTAATAACTGTTTCTTCGGTCAGTCCGGAGAGTGTAGTAGAGAAGTAGTCATCTTCTCCTGCAAAGTTTTGCAGAACATAAGGAGAGTTGCCACTGATGCCTGCATCTGCCAAGAGTTCAAATTCGTCAGTTTTTATAATGACATCTTCATTATCAGCAGAGAGAGAAATAGTAGTTGGAGCGTCTTTCCATGCACCTGCGTGGAAGTGTAGAGCAGTTGCATAAGCAGGAATGGTTATTTGCATTGCGCCATTGATAGAGGATGAACCACACTTGATGGCATCATATTGTTGTCCATCGATGGTTACAAATGAAGCCTGAGCGGACGTGCCACCTTCTGTGGTCAATTCCGCATTACTTGTAAAAGTGGCGGCATATTTAGACAATGCGCGTTTGATAGTGATAGTGGCCGTTGCTTCTGCTGCTTCCCATTCATTATCAACGGCTGCTTGTGAGGCTTTTACTGTCACTGTTCCTTCTGCAACAGGAGTGAGCATATTGCCGGCGAGTGTGGCAAAATCGTTACCGTCAACTATTGAATAAGTAACATTGCCGGTACTATTAGTCGTGAATAAAGTGGAGAGATCTAATGCGTCATCGCCCACGCGGATTGATTTGTCAGCAAAAGTGACGGTAGGATTAACAGCACCTTCACCTTGAACGTATGAATAAGAGATATTATAAACCTTAACGCCTTTTTGTATGTCCGTTATGGTTACAGTAAGAACAGTGCCTGTAGCAGTGGTCGTGTTTTCAACAACAACATCATCAGAGGCATTAAGTACGCCTGAACCTACTTGATTTTCACCAACGAACAGAACGACGTTACCGGCAGTACCTTTGAAACCGCCGAATTTAGCAGAGAAAGAGGAAATAGTAATTTCATTACTCAATGTAGTTGTGAAAGTAATTGACGAGGCAGGTTTGCTACCACTACCGATTTGATAGTATTCAGAATTACCAGTGAAACTTGTGGTACCTTCGGTTGTGATAGTCCAATTGTTACCTTGATTATCAGTGCCACTAACAGAGGCAGCATTAATCTTTACCTCTTGTGAGCCGAATTTAATGGTTCCGACAACAATTTCGGCAGCAAAGACTTGTCCAAAGCCGAAGAACATCAGCATAAGGACAGAAAAGATGTTGAGTTTTTTCATAATTTTTGATTTTTTATTTGTTTATACTAAGTGATAATATGCCGCTATGAAACGCGCAAAGGTAGTACACTTTGCCAGACAGGCAAAAAAAATCAGAGAAAAATCGATTTTTTTTTGTAATTTCTGCAAAGTCTGTACTTTTGACGCCCATTAAGAATTGCGTTATGATTACCGCCGAACAGTTGAAGGACATAGTGACTCGCACGGAGCAGTTGGGGCAGTACTTGCAGATTGACGAAAAGAAGATGCAGTTGGCAGAGGAGGAATTGCACACACAGGCTCCTGAGTTCTGGAACGATGCCAAGGCAGCCGAGGCGCAGATGCGCAAGGTTAAGTCGCTCAAAAAGTGGATTGAAGGTTACGCACACGTGTGCAGTGAAACAGAGGAGTTGGCTTTGAGTATGGACTTTTTCCGCGATGGCATAGTCGGCGAAGAGGATGTGGATGAAGCCTATCGCAAAGCCCTTGCCGCTGTGGAAGATTTGGAGATGAAGAATATGCTCTCGCACGAGGAGGATCAGATGCCTGCTGTGCTGAAGATTGTGGCAGGAGCCGGCGGCACGGAGGCGCAAGACTGGGCGGAGCAGCTGATGCGTATGTACCAGCGTTACTGCGAGAAGCATAACTATAAGGTCAGCATAGCCAACCTGCAAGAGGGCGATGAAGCGGGCATTAAGACCGTCACGTTCAATGTGGAGGGCGACTATGCCTACGGCTACTTGAAGAGCGAGAACGGTGTACACCGTTTGGTGCGTGTCAGTCCGTATAATGCCCAAGGCAAGCGTATGACGAGTTTTGCGAGTGTGTTTGTTGTGCCGTTGATTGACGACTCGATTGAGGTGACGGTCAATCCTGCCAATCTGAGTTGGGACACGTTCCGCAGTTCGGGTGCCGGCGGTCAGAATGTGAATAAAGTGGAATCGGGTGTGCGCCTGCACTATAAGTTTGTCAATCCGCTCACCAACCAGCCCGACGAGATAGTGATTGAGAACACCGAGACCCGCGACCAGCCCAAGAACCGTGAGAACGCGTTACGCCATCTGCGCAGCCAGTTGTACGAGTTGGAGTTGGAGAAACGCCGCGAGGCTGCTGCCAAGGTAGAAGCCGGTAAGAAGAAGATTGAATGGGGAAGTCAGATTCGCTCGTATGTGTTTGACGACCGCCGTGTGAAAGACCACCGCACCAATTACCAGACCAGTAACGTGACGGCTGTGATGGACGGAGACCTTGACGAGTTCATCAAGGCGTACTTAATGATGTATTAAATATAAACCTATCAGATATGAAAAAAAATCGTTGCCTTTACGGCAGCCCTGCTGCTCACTACGACCCTTTTAGCTGATGTAGTCTATGAACCACTGATTGTCGAAAGCGGTTTCAATAGAGATGTCATTGCGGAGAGTTACCCTGTTACTACCAGTAATGTTCAATCGTATTATCAAGCCGCATCCTCACTTTACTACACATACGGAACAAAAGCTGCGATGAGAGAGTCAATGAGTTACTCAAGTGTAATGAAGAGTGATTCAACAGGCTTTCCTGATGATGGTCACGTTGATTGTATCAGTCAGCAAACTTATCCTGGTTTATATTGGCAGATGGCATCCTATGATGGACCTAATGCTTTGTGCTTGAGGCAGAATAATCAAGGAGGGTTACCAGATAAAGCCAATGCAAGCCGGCGACATCACCTCCAGGTCGTTTGCTGCTTCGTGGGACGCTGTAGATGGTGCTGCCTCCTACCGCATAGATGTAGCAACTGACGAAGATTTCCATCACATGGTAGATGGCTATAATAATGAAACTGTCATAACCGGTACGGACACCATCATCGAAGGGTTGGATGCTGACCACGAATACTATTGGCGTGTGCGCGCTGTGGATAATACCGGCGGTTAGAGTGCCAGTTCGGCTCCGCGCAGGGTACGGACAGAGAGCAACGAAGGACCGAAAGCGACGAACGATGATGACCATGATCTTAAAACCAACGATATCACGCCGCTTTTGAACACCACCACCAACCTCACCATCAACCGCACCCTTTACAAGGACGGCTACCTGAACACTTTGTGCCTGCCGTTTAGTCTGACAGCCGAAAAGATTGCCGCCGGTCCATTAGCGGGTTGCGAACTATTTGAGTTTGAATATGCCAAAAAGATAGGCGATGCGCAATTGGATATTCACATGAGGGCAACCGAGGCGATTGAAGCAGGTGTACCCTATTTGATTCAATGGGCTAACAACGGAGTCTTGTATATCTTCCGTGACGGCGTTAGGTATAATGCACAAGGTCAACAACTGAAGTAAGGAGACATCGTATGAAACACTATTATTTTTCTCCAGCTACGAAAGTTGTTGCGTGGGTTGAGAATTGTTTTCTGTGCGTTAGCGAAGTGATAGGTGCGATTGACCCGAGCGGACTTGATCCGTGGTCGGGTGGTCGTGCCCCCAGACAAGTGGTAACAGACTGATTATACTCGGTCAACCAACTCCCCCTATTATTCTCGATAAACGATCGTACCGCTGGCTTGGTGAGTAGCCAAGACAAGGATTTCGGCAATCTGCACATGTGCGGGTGCGGAAGCGGCGAAATATACGCAGTCGGCTATGTCGTCGCCTGTAAGCGGTTTGATACCTTTATATACGTTGTCTGCGCGTTGTTGGTCTCCGTGGAAGCGTGTTACGGAGAAGTTGGTTTCCACCAGTCCGGGTTTGATATTAGTTACTCGCAGAGGTGTGTCGGCGAGGTCGATACGCAGTCCGTCGCTGAGTGTTTTGACGGCGGCTTTGGTTGCGCAATAGACTGCTCCGTTGGCATAGGCGGCATCACCTGCGACGCTACCGATATTGATTATATGTCCTTTGCCGCGTTTTACCATAGCGGGAACGACAAAGCGCGTGATAGATAGCAGGGCTTTGATGTTGGTGTCGATCATTGTGTCCCAATCGGCAAAGTCGCCTTCATATTCTTTTTCAAGTCCGAGTGCCAAACCCGCATTATTGACAAGAACGTCAATGTCATTCCATTCTTGCGGCAGGTTCTCGATTTGTCTTTTGGCTTCTTCGCGCTCGCGAACGTCAAAGACCAATAACAGGCTTTCCGTATTATACTCTTTTTTCAGGCATTCAGAGAGTTCTTCAAGTTTCTCTTTGCGACGAGCATTGAGAATAAGTCGATAGCCGTTAGCGGCAAACTTACGTGCGCAAGCCATTCCTATGCCGGAGGAGGCACCTGTAATAAAAACTGTTTTCATATACATTAAATTTTCAATTTGCTTTCGATATTTTCATAGTTGCAGTAGGAGAATAAGCCTTTCTTCGTGCAGGCAATTCGTCTAAAGTAAGATGTTTTATTTCACCTGCGAAGGAACCGTTTATTTTGCTTCCCGCTAATGATGTGATGCTGAAAGTGATGGTATTGTCGGTTATGGTTATTGTACCTTTGTCTGCAAGCCAATGGTAGCCTGTGAGGTAGCCGTTTTGGAGATTGTTATAGGTTACCATATGTATCTGCGAGCCATAGTATTCATATTGTGCTTCGTTCTTTTCGCCTGCCCAAGCGGTATTGACCTCTCCCGTGTGCGAGAAGTTGAAGGTGCCCATAGGCAGTGTATTGCCGTCGTCGTCAACTATGAAGTAGAAGGTGGCGACCGGCATGTGGAGGCGACCCTCTATAGAGGAATAATCAACAGAGAGCATCATCAGTTCCGCCACGTTGTGTCCGTTAACTATATATTCGGATTTATAGTATTGGGCTGTAGAGTAAACGGCGTTGGCACTTTGTGCGGGGAAGGTGAAGTATTCGGGGTAGGTGTCAGGCACTTCTTCGGCTGTTACTCCTTCTGATTTCATATCCAATCCTCCTGTTGTGCCGGGTACGAGCGGTGCTTCTTCGGCATTGAGGACTTCGCCTGTTGTGTTGTCGGTGAGGAAAGCCACAACGGTGCAGTTCTCAGGGATGTAGGAATAGTAGAGGTCGTAAGTGAAGGTTACAGTGTAGTCGTTACCACTGAAGTCGAGTGTGTCCCCTTTGTAGGACGTGAAGAAGTGTCTTACCACATTACAGTGGTTATAGTCTTTCCAGCCTTCCCATGTCCCTAAATAGTCAACTTGTTCGCTGTGCAGTCCGCTTTCTTTGATAATAGCGGTGAGCGAGAGTGATTGCTGTTCGTTGAGTCTTTTGCCGCTGACGACAGCCTTGACAGTGCGCGTGGCAGGCTCGTATGTGCAGTTGATTTTGATAGTGGCAGTCGCAGTGGAAGATGTTTCTGAGGTGAGGTCGGCGAAGTAGTAGGGATGGAAGAGTTGGTCGCCGTCTTCGTCCTCTTGGTCGTCTTCGGTTACCCACTCTTGGCGGTTGAGCATCATACTCGGTAGTTGTTTTACTCCTATTTCTTCGGCAAAATCGTTAATGGTATCGCCCGTATAATTTTCGTAAATGCTTCCGTAGTAGTAATTGAGGATAACATATTGGTTTTCTTTGCCGCTTATGGCGTTGTATATTTGTCTTGTTCCGTTAGGGCAGTATCCGGCACTCTCTGCTGTGAACATCTCAACGAGTTGTTTGCGTTTGTTGGTGTCGTCAGCAGGTTCGGAGTCTTTTGGTTTGCAGCCAAAGAGGGCTACCAAGAGAACGATGGGGAGTAAGATTAGTTTTTTCATAGCGGTATAAGTGTTTGTTCGAGTATGTGCAGGAGTGTTGTCATATCAGGAACGACCATATCTGCTCCTGCCTGCCGGAGGTCGTTGTCGGTAAGCGGTCCTGTATTGACGGCATAGGTATAAAGTCCTGCCGCTTTGCCTGACATAATGCCTAATGGTGCGTTTTCCACGACGAAGCATTGCTTTTTGTCCAGTCCGCTTCTTTCCCACGCTTTTAGGTAGGGTTCGGGTTTAGGTTTGCCGTGTATGACATCGTTGGCTGTAACCATTCTCTCGGGGGCGAATATGTTGGGGAAGAAAGTATTGAGTTTGTCAAACAGTGTTTGTTGTGCGCTGCCTGTAACAATCCAAATATCTATATTACCTTTGTTATGCAGGAAGGTGAGCAGTTCCGTTACGCCATTGATAGGCATAGTGTCGCCCATAGAGTGGAACAGACGGCTTTTCTCGGCATATATGTTTTTTATATGTTCCATTGTTTGCTGTGGGCTGAGTCCGTCTATTTCCGTAGGTTCGCCCTTGGCTTGTTTTTGTAGGAAGAGTTGTTCCAACACGTCTATACCTGTACGTCCTTCTTGTCGGAAGCAGTCTTGTCGGGTAAAGGTGAGTCCGTGTTGAGAAACCACTTGTTCCCAAGCAAGTGCGTGGTTAGGCATCGAATCGAAGATTGTGCCGTCCATATCGAAGAAGAATGCTTGTCTGCTCATATAAGTCTTTTTTATCGGCGGCAAAGGTAATGCAGATTGTATGTTTTACCAAAAAAAGTGATTTTTATTGGTTTGGTTGCATAAATGAATGTTCCACATTATTTTTGCCGCCCTATATAAGTCTTTTTTGAAAACGAGAGAAATGGAATATAACTATTTGATGCAAATCAATAGTCCGCACGATTTGAAGCAATTGCCTCGTGAAGCCTTACCCCGCTTATGTGAGGAACTCAGAGATTTCATAATACAGGAATTAAGTCATAATCCCGGTCATTTAGCATCTTCATTAGGTACGATAGAACTGACGGTGGCGTTGCATTATGTATTTGACACGCCGCAAGATAAACTCGTATGGGATGTAGGTCATCAGGCATACGCTCATAAGATTTTGACGGGCAGGCGCGACAGATTCCACACCAATCGTCAGTTAGGCGGTTTAGCCCCCTTCCCTACTCCTGACGAGAGTGAGTATGACGCATTTGTGTCGGGTCATGCGAGTAATAGTATAAGTGCGGCATTGGGCATAGACGTGGCTCATACGTTGCGTTCCGACAAGCCGATGCCCAACGTGGTTGCCGTTATAGGAGACGGTTCGATGACTGGCGGTTTGGCATTTGAAGGGCTCAACAACACTTCGATGAGCAAAAATAATCTGCTTATTATTCTCAACGACAATCAGATGGCGATAGACCCCATACGCGGCGGGTTCAATCGTTATTTAGTGGATTTAACCACGAGCAGTCGCTACAACAGGTGGCGTTGGTGGTTATATCGTTTTTGCGTCAAACTGCGTTTGATAGATGAGAATAAGAAGGGTCGTATGTTAGGTTTCGGCAATGCGTTGAAGGCGTGGGTAAGTCGCCAACCCAACAATATCTTCCAAGGCTTGAAGATGCGTTATGTAGGTCCCACCGACGGACACGACGTGGAAGGACTGGTGCGTATATTGACCGAGATGAAGAACCATCGCGG
>CAMVHW010000033.1 GCA_947167395.1 uncultured Bacteroidales bacterium | reverse complement strand
GAGTAATCGACCACCATTGCGCTGTCGGTGGCAAAACCGCTTTTGTCTTTTTCCCATACTTCGCCGTAGTTGCCGTACAGCGAGAGGTGTTGAGCCGTGTCGTTAATCTCTATGTGTCGGAAGAGTTGTCCGAAGCCTCGTTGCTTGTCATAGAAGATAGTGTCGCCGGTGAGCGATTTGCCGTCGTTATGAATGATGAGGCTGCGGTTGTAGAGGGTGGATTGTTCGGACGAAGTGTTATAAAAGCCGTTGGAGGACAGGATAGTGGTCTCTTGGTCATACACGATGGTGGTGGGGCATACTATCTGCGCTATGGCAGTCTTGGTGTTGTAGTAGAGCGTGTCGGTATCGAAGGTGAAGGACTCGTTTTGCAGGTGTACTTGTCGGCGGAAGAAGGCTTGTGATGAGGATGTGTTGTATTCGCCCCATACGGAGGTGAGTATATTAAGGCTGTCTTGTATCTTTCCGCCTGTGAAGTAGTAGGCGAGGTTGAGGTGGCGGTCGTAGTTGAGTGAGTCGGTGGTCAGGGTGGTGGTGCGATGTACCAACCGCACATTGCGGCATAGTCGTGCCAAGCGTATATTGCCGTCGTAATAGAGTCGGTCGCCATAGCCGTGCAGCGTGTCGCCTTGCTCAAAACGTATATGTCCGAAGGCGGTAACGGAGTTGGTTCGCTCGTAGAAGTAGGCAGAGTCGCAGTACATCAGCGCTTCGTCGTGACGAAAACACACGTTACCACGCAGTATCTGTGCGTCGGGCAGCCGTCGTTCGTCAAAAGCAAGGACATCGGAATGTTCCAAATACACTCTGTTCTGCGACCATAGCGGAACAAGAGAGCAGAGAAGCAGTAATATGCAAGTCGTTTTTTTCATCTAATCGTGTATCCAGCCCGGGTATTCAAAGTCGCACCCGCGCCAGTCGGGGGCAATCTGTATATAAGTCTCTTTTTGTTTTTTCTTTATCCACGCTTGCAGAAACTCGTTGCTCTGTTTCTGTTCGAGCATAGAGCGTATGACTTGGAAGTCGTCCACGAGATTGGCTTTATGTACCTCTTTCTTTGAGCGCAGCCGTACTATGGCGCACACTTCCTTGTTCTTCGTCTCGTCCATCATAACGAAGGGAGCGGATATGTCGCCTTCGTTCATAGTATATATGAGTTTGGCTATCTCCGGCGGCAGGTCTTGGTACTCAAATCGCGAAGCACCCGTATTGGGGTTCATCATCAGTCCGCCGTTCATTGTCGTTTGTTTGTCTTCGGAGAAGAGTGACACAGCCTGCTCAAAACTTATGGTGTCTTGTCTGATGCGTTGTGCTATGGTGTCTAAACGCTCTAAAGCCGTCATCTTGTCGTTGGCGGAAACGTGGGGGCGCAGCAGTATATGACGACAGTTGACGCGCTCACCTTTGCGCTCTATGAGTTGAATGATATGGTAGCCGTATTCGCTTTCCACTATGCGTGACACTTTCTTGGGGTCGGTGAGGTTGAATGCCACTTCGGCAAAGGGTTCCACTAATTGTCCTTTACCGAGGAAGCCCAGTTCGCCTCCGCGTTTGGCACTCTCGGTGTCTTCCGAGTATAGCCGTGCCAACATTGCGAAGTCGGCTTCACCCTTATTGACGCGCTCCTGATACTCACGCAGCCGCGCCTTTATGCGGTCGGTTTCTTCGCGAGGTATAGGCGGTTCCATAGTGAGTATCTGCACCTCTACGTGTGCTGCCACCACAGGTATGGAGTCTTGCGGCAAGGAGTTGTAATAGCGGCGTATCTCGGCAGGCGTAGGCTTGATATGGGAGGTGAGTTTGGCTTGCAACTGCTGAATAATCATTTGGTTGCGCACGGCGGTCATCAACTCCTCACGTATCTCGGCTTGGCTCTTACGGAAATACTCCTCCATCTTCTCGCGTGAGCCTATTTGGGATATGTAGTAGTTGATACGCATATCCACTTGGTGGCTCACCGTCGATTCGTTGGCTTCCACCGAGTCCAGTTCGGCTTGGTGGAGATAGAGTTTCTGAATAGCCATCTGCTCGGGGATGACGCAATAGGGGTCGCCTTGTATCTGCTGTCCTTCGTATTGAGCACGAAGACGCTCCTCCTCCACTTCGCTGAGCAGTATAGGCTCGTCGCCTACCACCCAAATAACTTGGTCTATGACATTATCTGCCGCCAAAGACAGACATAGAGTTAGCAAAACGGTTAGTATGACTTGTTTTCTCATGGTACGAGACGGATTATTTTCTTTTTCTGTAATGCATCTTCATATAGGTCTTTGCGTTTCTCTTGCAGGAAAACGGTTTGACGCCGGTTAAGAATGATACGTTTGATTTCGGGTGCTGCATAGTCCAACGGCTTCACATCGCCCTTGAAATGCTTGTCGGTTATTTGCAGCAGATATACTTGTGTTGAGTCCTGACATTCCACCAACGTATGGCGTTTCATCTCTTGTTGAAGGGTGGTGGCATCTATTGGTAGTCTGATAACCAACTGATTGGCTGTCTTCCACTCATCGACAAACAGTTCATACCCCGTGGCGTATTGGTAGGCATACTTCTCTATATGCTCCATATTTTCTTCGTTAAGGTCTTTGAGCCATTTCTTTAGTTTGTCTTGTTTGGGTGTGCCGTTAGGCAGAACGAGCAATACGCCTTTGAGTATGCTCTCGTTGAGTCGGAGTTGCTGTTGGTGGGTTTGGTAGAACTGCTCTACTATGGTATCTTCCACTTGTTGCGGCATGTGGAGAGTAACCAGTTTGCGTTCATACTCGTGTCTGTATAGCGAGCGACGATATTCAGCCACCATCTTCTCTATTCGTTCGGAAGCCTCCTTGTCTGCCTCTTCGTACAGCAGCATATCGAGCGAGCGGTCTTGTATGTATTGTTCGGCTATCTGTGCACTGTCTTCGGACGACATACCGGCAGTGAGGCGGTCAAGGTCTTGCCGGGTAATCGCTTGGTTGCCCACTTGCACCACCACGCCTGCCTGATGACGTTGCTTAATGGATTCGCAAGACGATAAGCCGAAGATAATCAGTATAGTTAGGAAAAACGTTTTACGCATAGTATCATATATTGTCGTTCAAGAAATCGGGGTCAAGATAGGTTTGTTCAATCAGGTCAATCTGCTCTATGTCGTCGTTGTGCAGGCTCTCCGCTTTCGGACATAGTTGAGAGGCAAGTGCTGCCTTGAACATAGTGATTGACTCCAAGCGAGGTTTATCCGATGCCAATTCTATTGTAGCGAGGTTCTTTACTCTTTGTCTTACAGACTGAATACCGTGTTTAAGCAGTTTGTCGGCGGGAGGTGTGATGGCTTGTGTCAGTTGGTCCATATCCACGTCCCACAGCATAGTGCCGTGAACGATAGTGCTTTGAGGCAAGGCGAAACAAGCGTTGCCGCTCACCTTTCTCTCCTCCACCAAGATGTCATTATTGGTGGTTACCACGGCGGGATAGCCTATGTCCCTCAGGGCTTGCGACATAAACGACAGATAGCGGTCAAACACCTCTTGACTATGACTGCTCGGACTGATGTACGACACCATCAGGTTGCCTTGGTCGGCATAGACGCAACCGCCACCGCTCTTACGGCGATACATACTGATGTTATGTTGTCGGCAATAAGGTATATTAACTTCATTGTGCATCACTTGGTGTCTGCCGAAGATGACAGTGGGGCTGACTACCCAAAAGAAAACGGTGTCTTCCTTCACTCTCTGTGCCAAATACTCCTCGGCTGCGAGATACCACACAAGGCGGCGATGGTCAGGTACAATTATTTCAGTCATTGTTGATATTGGGTTTGGTTAGCGGTTGGTTATGATAGAATCGTATGCGTATATCTCTATCGTCGCCTATATAGACATATCGTTGCAGTCGGTGAGGCAGGCTGTAATGATCGTAGTTGAGATAGGAGTCGTCTATGAGCAGTGCGTCAAAGGTGTTGCCTATGTCAAAACTGCCTGTCTTGCCGAAGAACGAGCCGCCGCTCTTGGTGGCAAGATAGAATGCCTCGCTCATACTCAGGTAACTGATTTTACCGTCGGAGTGGGCATAGTGGAGTTTGCTTACCTGTATGGCATATTGTATGACGCGCAACATCGACATATAGTGTCCTGCCGACACGTCAGTGCCGAGAGCAACAGGTATGCCGTTGTCGAGGAAAGTGCGTACGGGTGCTATACCCGAAGCGAGATTGCTGTTGGAGGTGGGGCAATGAACGATAGTTACCTTATTATCTCTCAACATTCCCATCTCTTTTTCTTCGCTGTAACAGCAGTGAGCCATTAGGGTGGGGGTGGTACCAAGAAGACCGTATTTGCGATAGGCATCGGCATAACATACGGTGTCCGGCTCCAACTGCTTCACCCATTCTATCTCCGACCTGTTCTCGCTCAGGTGTGATTGTACGGGCAGGTTATATTGTTGCGCAATCTGCCCCAAGAGGGTGAGCATTTGCGGAGTGCAGGAAGGTATGAAACGCGGAGTAATGATAGGTCTGACCTCGTCGTTACTGTCTATGGTGAGCGATTGGTAGTAGTTGATTATATCTTCCGTTGTGTTACGCAGGTTGTCGGGGCTGTTGCGATCCATCCCTACCAAGCCTACGTATGCTCCCATACCTGCTTGACGAAACAAGCGGGCGAGCAAGGTGGTGGAGTGGGGATGAATAGTGGCGAAGACGCTGCTATGCAGCGTGCCCTGCATCCATAGTTCGTGCACGAAGCGGCGATATATACGTTCGGCATAGCCTATGTCGGCAAAGCGTGCCTCTTCGGGGAAGGTGTATTTATTCAGCCATTCCAACAGTTCCTCATCGAGTGCGAGTCCGAGATTACGATATTGAGGTGCGTGAACGTGCAGGTCGCAGAAAGCGGGTATGAGCATCTTATCGCCAAAGCAAGTGAGCGTTACGCCGGACGACTTGTCTTGTGTCTTGCTCATAAGGTCGTCAGGCAGTTGGTGCCATAAGCCGACTATATGCCCCGTGTCGTCCACACCTACATAACCGTTCTCCAATATGCGAAACCGAGTTGGAGAGGGAGTGTCAATTATATGTGCTTGATATATCTGCATTATTGTTTTTCTTATGGAAGAACACTCGCAGTACGAAGTAGTTGATTATACCTGCCAATAAGATGGCTATTACGCCTGACCAACGGTGAATATCCATCACCTCTTCCCAGCGAGCCAACAGCACAAGACAGAGATTAAGCAGTCCTATTTGTACAATCAGATTTACCACTCGCGAACTGATAAACCCGCCGAAGTTCTTCAGCGTGGGTTTGGTGCTGAAAGTGTAGAAACTGGTGAGCAGGTAATTAACAACAGCCTCAAGCATAAATGCACCCAAGTATGCGGCATTGGCTCTTAAGGAACTGATGTTGCCGTAAGGGTCGGTGAACAGCATAAGCAACAGGTCGTATAACAAGTATTGAATGATGGTGGCAATCAGCCCCACCACCATAAACCTGACCACCGACCTGAGTGGTTCTTTCAGTCTGCTTGTGAGTGTTCGTCTTAACATCGGTGTCAATTAGATTGGTAGAGAACGCCCATCATCTCGTCCATAGCCTTTTGCAGACCGCTTGTGTCTTTACCTCCGGCAGTTGCCATCCACGGCTGACCGCCGCCACCGCCTTGTATATGTTTGGCGGCTGACTTGATGATAGAGCCGGCATTGAGTCCGCTGTCCACCAACGGCTTGGAGAGGAACAAGGCAATCTGCGGTTTGCCGTCTTGTTCTGTGGCGGCAAGGGCAGCAAAGCGTACGTCGGCAAACTGACCTCGGAACAGAGGCATAGTGTTGCGTATCATAGCGTTGTCGGCTTCACCCATAAGGCGAACAATACGTATGCCGTTCAGGTCTTCAGCCATATCAATCAAGTGGTTGCGGTATTGCTCCAACTTCTGCTGCATAAACTCTTCCACTTGTTTCTTCAACTCTGCATTCTCTGTCAGCGACTTCTGTATGGCGGTTGCTATGTCGGGAGCGTTATGAAGCATCTCTTTCAAGTTGTTGAGCATATCTTGCTGACCATAGTAGAGTGCATCGGCTTTCTCTGCCGTCACGGCTTCTATACGGCGTATGCCGGCTGCCACTGAGGTTTCCATTATAATGCGCACCGACCCTATGCGACCTAAACTGCTGACGTGGCAACCACCGCATAGTTCGATAGACTCACCGTACTTAATGACGCGTACATCGTCCCCGTATTTCTCGCCAAACAGAGCCATTGCGCCCATAGCCTTGGCTTGCTCAATAGGTGTATGACGGCTCTCCTCCAAACGATAGTCTTTGCGTATCATCGTGTTTGCCAACTGCTCGGCTTGGCGCAACTGTTCGGGTGTAACCTTCTGGAAATGGCTGAAATCGAAGCGCAGACTATTAGGAGTAACCAAACTGCCTTTCTGCTCTACGTGCGAGCCTAACACCTTACGCAAGGCGTAGTGGATGATATGCGTGGCGGAGTGGTTGCAAGCAATGGCTTGACGGCGGTCGCTATCCACCTGTGCTATGAAGGTCTTGGTCATATCATCGGGCAACTCGGTCATTATATGTACGGGTAAGCCGTTCTCGCGCTTGGTGTCAATGACGGCAAAGCGTGCCTCACCCGACAGCAAACAGCCGGTGTCCCCCACTTGACCGCCCATCTCGGCATAGAAAGGCGTGCGATTGAGCACCACCTGATAGAAGTCCTTGCCTTTCTGGTTGACCTTGCGGTATTTGAGCACTTGTGCCTCACATTCAAGCATATCGTATCCCACAAACTCCGTCTCGCCTTCGTTGAGTACCACCCAGTCGCCAAGGTCTTGCTTATTGGCTTGTCTGCCCATCTCTTTTTGGTGAGCAAGGGCTTTGTTATATTCCTCTTCGTTGGTGGTCATACCGTTCTCACGAAGTATGAGTTCGGTCAGGTCCAAGGGGAAACCGTAGGTGTCTTTCAGCGTGAAGACATCGGTACCGCTGATTTGAGTCTTGCCTGCTGCTTTGGCATCGGCTATAAGTTTATCCAAGAGGCTGATGCCCTTGTCTAATGTACGCAGGAAAGCCTGTTCTTCGGCTTGAATGACGGGAGTTATCTGTTTCTCTTGTTTTTTCAGTTCGGGGTAGGCTTCGCCCATATCTGCCACGAGTTGCGGCACAAGCAAGTACATAAACGGTTCGCGCTGACCGAGGAAGGTGTAGCCATAGCGCACTGCTCGACGCAGTATGCGGCGAATGACGTAACCGGCTTTCTCGTTGCTTGGCAACTGACCATCGGCTATGGCGAAACAGATAGTGCGTATATGGTCTGCCACTACACGCATTGCGATGTCGGTTTGCTCGTTTTTGCCGTACTGACAATGGGTTATCTCGCCAATCTTATTGAGCATAGGTTGGAACACATCGGTGTCGTAGTTGGACTGCTTGCCTTGGAGTGTGCGCACTAATCGCTCAAACCCCATACCGGTGTCGATCACCTTATTGGGCAGTTCAACCAAACTGCCGTCAGCCTTACGGTTGTACTGCATAAAGACAAGGTTCCATATCTCAATCACTTGCGGGTGGTCTTTATTGACGAGGTCGCGCCCTGCTATACCGCTCTGTTGCTTCTCTTCGTCGGTGCGACTATCCACGTGCAACTCCGAGCACGGACCGCACGGACCCGTGTCTCCCATCTCCCAGAAGTTATCGTGTTTATTGCCGTTGAGTATATGGTCTTTGGGAAGATGCTTCTCCCATATAGACGCAGCCTCGTTATCGCGGTCCAATCCTTCGGCGGGTGAGCCTTCAAAAACGGTGGCATACAGGTTCCGGGGGTCTATATGAAGTACATTGACTATGTAATCCCATGCCAAGTCGATAGCACCTTGCTTGAAGTAGTCGCCAAATGACCAGTTGCCTAACATCTCGAACATAGTGTGGTGGTAGGTGTCGTGTCCCACCTCCTCCAAGTCGTTATGTTTGCCGCTCACGCGCAGACACTTCTGACTGTCTGCCACGCGCGGGTGCTGTATGGGGTCATTACCGAGAATGATTCCTTTCCACGGGTTCATTCCGGCATTAGTGAACATGAGGGTGGGGTCATCTTTGATTACCATAGGTGCGCTCGGCACTATGGTATGACCGTGCTGTGCCATAAAGTCCAAGAAGGACTGGCGTATCTGTTGTGCTGTCATCATAAAGGTCTTTCTTGATTTCTTTCTTTGGGTTCGTATGTATGTATCTCCAACGGGTCTTTTTTCAGTTGCTCGTTTTCCAGTCTGGTACGCCATAGGTCGATAGCCATATACAGTGCGTGACGGAAGGAAGTTGGGTCAGCCTTGTCTTTGCCTGCAAGGTCGTAGGCAGTGCCGTGGTCGGGTGAGGTGCGTATGATACTCAGTCCGGCGGTGTAGTTAACACCGTTCATATCCAACGACTTAAAGGGTATCAAGCCTTGGTCGTGGTACATACCCAAGATAGCATCAAAATGTACATACTTGCCTGCTCCGAAGAAGCCGTCGGCAGAGTAGGGACCGAATACGCACAGACCTTCGCTGATAGCCTCGTCCACGGCAGGACGGATTATCTCTTGCTCCTCTGTACCTAACAGACCGTTATCGCCGCAGTGAGGGTTGAGGGCCAAAACGGCTATGCGAGGCTTGCCTATGGTGAAGTCCTCACGAAGAGTCTTCTCCAAGACGTGCAACTTATTGATTATGCGTTCCTTGGTTATCATCTCTGCCACTTGCGACAAAGGCACATGGTTGGTAACAAGGGCTATACGCATGCAGTCGCTAACCATCATCATCAGCGAGTCCTTACCCATACCGAAGTTATGAGTCAGGTACTCGGTATGACCGGAGAAACGGAACTGCTCCGACTGGATGTTCTCTTTGTTGATAGGGGCTGTAACGAGAGCCTGAACCTTATTGTCTTTGAGGTCTTGGGCGGCTCTGTCTAAACTCAGGAAACTGGCTTTGCCCGCTGCTTCCGTGCTCACACCTATTTGCAGAGGTGTGTCGTCGGGATAGCAGGTGATAAGGTTGATCTTGCCGTCTTTGGCTTGGGTGGCATCGTTGATAAGGTTAAACTGCAACTGATGCATATCGTTGCTGAGCGTCTGTATATGTTGGCGCGCTATGTAAGAGTTACCATAAATAATGGGTTTGCAAATCTCGCATATATGCGGATCGGACACTCCTTTCAATACAATCTCATATCCGACACCATTGATATCCCCCGTGGTGATTGCTATTGTGGGTTTCATTCTATATAATGTAGTTTTTGATAGTTAAGTTTGTCTAATTCATATTGTTTTCTCTCTTCGTTCTTATAGCCGATGGTTATAAGACACATTACAGTCAAGTGTTCGGGTATGTTCATTACCTGCTTTACCACTTGCTCGGCGTTATCGCGCTTGTATATATGACACCAGCACGAGCCCAAGCCCTCGTCTTCGGCAGCCAACAGCAGGTTATGAGCCGCTATGGCACCGTCCATCTGCCACGTGTCGATAAGCGTTGTATCGACAGCAACGGCAACCACAACAGGAGCCGTCTTCAGCATAACTGCTCCGGCTTGCTTACAATCAACCAATCGGTCAATCACTTCGCGATTGGACGTAACATAAAACTCCCAGGGATTCATACGCTTGCCCGAAGGGGACATAAGTGCGCATTGTAAGATTCGCTCCAATTTGTCTTTCTCAACATCTTTGGCTTGATAAGCACGAATAGAACGACGTGAGCGACATAGTTCAAGAAAACTATTCATATCTTAATCTAATCGTTTATTTAATAATCATAATTATATGCGACGCTTGAAAACGTCGGCTATCATTCAGCAATGTTAGGAAACATTGCCCACTACTTAATCAGGGCGGCAAAAATAAGGCTACGTAGTCATATAAGCAATAAAAAACAAAACTAAATGCAAAACAGAAATCTTATTCAACTTTTTGCGTCTTTAATACAACAGCCCGAAAGCCCACAGAGGCAGGATATTCATAGTTCCTGTTTCTATATCGTCTTTCACTATATATCCGTTTGCGGCATTGCCGATTTGTAAATGCTGCTTGCTCCTTATTTTTCAGTGTTCAAACAAGAATGCACTGTAATTTATGCAAAACCTGCACTTTTTAAGTGCGATTTTGACGAATTATTGCACTCTAAGGGTGCATAAACCGAAAAAATCATTCTTATTGGCAAAGTTTGCCAATAAGAATGATTTTTTCGGTAATACAGTTACTGATTTTACAGTTTCTGCGTGGCATTACCCTCGGGTGCTTTGCGTTCCGGGGCAGAGGTGGGATCGTCCAACAGGCTTGCCGACCCGTATAACTTC
>CAMVHW010000032.1 GCA_947167395.1 uncultured Bacteroidales bacterium | reverse complement strand
GGCTGCAAGGAAGAGGCACAACCCTGTCTCACGCAGCATACGGTTGGCACTGGTAGTGGCAAATGTGACCAAGTGGTAATAAGGTCCGTAGCGACCTATCAGAATACCGATAATAATCGTTCCGCCTGCCAAGCCTAACTTGAAGGGTGTGGTTAATCCCGGCAGATGAATAGGCAGCGAACCGACCACCACTCCGAGTGCTATCCCTAAGAAGATAGGTATGAGAGTAGGTATGTTGAGTTTTTTCATCTCGTTGCCAAAGAGGTCAGCCACTTGTTTGACCTGTTCTTTCTCTCCGACCACCATAATGCGGTCGCCCATTTGTAGTGAGAGAGCAGCCGTCGCCAGCAGGTCTATACCGGCTCTGTTGATGCGGGTTATGGTAACGTGATACTTCTCGTTGATATGCAGACTTCCGATGCGTTTGCCGTTCCATTGCGGTTTGGTAACGACGATTCGTCTGGACACCAACTCTGTTCCCGCTTCTTGTGCTTTTAGTTCGCGTTCGGTTTGTTGTCCGATGAGCCGCAATGTACCGGTATGTTCCTTATCAGTCAAGATGCGCAAATGGTCGCCTTGTGTAATGACACTATCGGCAGAAGGCACTTGCTCGTGTCCGTCGCTATGTATAATGCGAGAAATGACCATTTTAATATTTAGCATCTTGTTCAGTTCGCGCACGGTGATACCTGTCAGTTGCTCATTGGTAACGAGTACATCGGTCAGTACGGTTTCGTCTTGTGCCTCGTTGCGCACTCGTGTCAGTTCTTCCTCTTCTTTGTCAAGACGAATACGGAAGAGTCGTTTGAGCAGAGGCATAGTGAGAATGATACCCGGCACAGCCATCGGATAGGCTACGGCATAGGCGGTGGCAATAGTGGCATCTTCCACTCCGAATATATCCGAATAGGCTTGTTGAGCAGCACCCATAGATGGTGTATTGGTTACGGCACCGGTCATCACGCCCACCATTGTCGCCATTGACTCACCGCTAATGAGATGAATAAGGTAGGTGGTTAGGCAGCCCAATAGCACAATAAGTGTGGCATATACATTCATTTGCCACCCGCCTTTTCCGAAAGAGGAGAAGAAAGACGGGCTGACTTGCAGACCTAAGGAATAGACAAACAGCACCAAACCGAAATCTTTGACGAACTGCCCGACCGTGGGGTCGATACGAATACCGAAATGTGAGAAGGCAATGCCGCTGAATAGAATCCACGTCATCCCCAAGGAGAAGTTCTTGATTCGCAGTTTTTCTGCCAAAAGCAGTCCCAACGCAATACATAGCGTCAGGACTACCAAAGATTGTAGAACAGTCTGTTCTACCAACATTGTTCGAATAAAGTTCATAGTTTATTTGCGTGCCTCGTTACGTTCGTGGCGTTTGAGGTGAGCAGGTTCGATGTTCATACGCTCACCGTGCAGCAGCGATATAACGCCGTCCACTGCTTTGTCTGCTCCCACTTTCTTGTTGCGTTCTGCCTCGCACTTGGGGCAGTGGCACTCGTTGGTGTAGTCCAAAGGCTCGGTATAAGTGGTGATAACGCCTTCAAAGTTACGCAGCACAACACGTCCTGGGGACTGTGAGATAACGTATTGCGGCATCACGGGTGTCTTGCCGCCACCGCCGGGAGCATCTACCACAAAGGTAGGTATGCAGTAGCCGGATGTATGTCCGCGAAGACCTTCTATGATTTCTATTCCTTTGCTGACCGGTGTGCGGAAATGTTCCAAACCCATACTCAAGTCGCACTGATAGAGGTAGTAAGGGCGCACGCGCATCTTAACCAGTTCGTGTACCAATTCCATCTGTATGTTAACGCAGTCGTTCACGCCGCGCAGCAATACGCTTTGGTTGCCCAACGGAATACCGGCATTAGCCAACATAGCGCAGGCACGTGTCGATTCTTCGGTTACCTCGTTGGGGTGATTGAAGTGTGTATTGAGCCAGATAGGATGATACTTGCTGAGCATTTGGCACAACTCGGGTGTGATACGTTGCGGACAAACCACGGGGACACGACTGCCAAGACGAACTATCTCCACGTGCTTAATCTGACGCAGGCGTGAGATGATGTACTCAAGTTTCTTGTCGCCCACCATCAGTGCGTCGCCACCGGAAAGCAGTACGTCTCGTACGCACTCTGTCTTCTCGATGTATTCCAATGCTTTCTCAATGCGTTCCGACGGACTCTCGTCGTCTTTCTGCCCCGCGAAGCGGCGGCGTGTGCAGTGACGGCAGTACATCGAACACATATCCGTGATAAGGAACAGCACTCGGTCGGGATAACGGTGTGTCAGTCCGGGAACGGGTGAGTCTTCGTCCTCGTGCAGCGGATCCAACAGGTCGGCTTCTGCTTGGTGAGTCTCGGCAGCAGTCGGGATACACTGTTTGCGCACGGGATCGTGTGGGTCATCGGGGTTAATCAGGCTCAAATAGTAAGGAGTGATAGCCATACGCAGCGTGCTGAGAACACTACGTACACCTTCTTGCTCCTCCTCCGTGAGTTGAATATATTTCTTGAGTTCGTCAAGTGTCTCAATGCGGTTTCTCACTTGCCAGTGCCAATCGTTCCAGTCTTGGTCGCTGACGTTGGGAAACAACTGATGTCTTCTGCTGATATTCATAATGCAGGTGTTGTTTTGATTACGGCATTCCTTACGAATTAAGCGTACAGTTCTTCAAAGATCTTACGGAGTTTCGGACATTCGCGGAGTTCTTGCAGTGTGAACTCAGCATGACCTTTGGTGTAACCGTTACCCATAATCATATTAACGTCAGCACCTATACCTTCAGCACCGAGAGAAGCCTTGGTGAAGGAAGTAGCCATCGAGAAGAAATAAACAATACCGTCGTCTTTAGTGCAGAGGATAGCAGTCATCTCTTGGTCAGGCACATTGACGCAGTTGATGGTTACGTCTGCCATCTTACCGTCTGTGAGGCGTGCCACGAGTTCGTTCACTTGTACGGGAGTCATACCTGCTGCACTCTCCACTACATCGCAGAAGCCGAGGTCTTTAATACGTTGGGTGGACTTGGGACTATTGGCAATACCAATCACCTTACCCGTTACGCCAACGCGTTTCTTTGCCTCGTAGCAGCAGAGCATACCGCTCTTACCGCCTGCACCGAGGATAACCACGGTCTGACCATATTGGCAGAGTTTGGCTGTCTGTGCAGGAGCACCGGCTACGTCAAGAGCCGACAGAGCCAGTTTCTCGGGCATATCATCAGGTATCTTGGCATAGATACCGCTCTCAAACAAGATGGCCTTACCTTTGATGTCCACTTGGTCCACGTCGGCACGTATGTTGAGAATCTCGTCTATGCGCAATGGGGTGAGAGAGAGGGAAACGAGAGTGGCAATACGGTCGCCTTCTTTGAGGTCAATCTTGCCTTTCAGTGCGTCACCAATCTTCTCCACCTTACCGAGCAGCATACCACCCGAACCGGTACGACGGTTGCGGTGCTTACCTTGCAATTCCACATTGAGCAGCATCTCTTTCTTAATCTCCTCCATAATCTTCTCTTCCGAAGCACCTTCACCTGCTTGCTGACGAGCGTAGTTGTGGATGTCAGTAAACGAAGCCGAGTCGATATTCAAGGTCTGGACATCAATCAAGATCTCGTTGTCGTAGATCTCGTCCATGTTGTTATCCACTTTGTTAGCAGGCTGTGGCAGAACGCCAAGCGGCTCAATCACACGGTGTACACCGTACTTGTTTCCATGTTTTTGCATAGTTGTATTGTGTTTTATTTTAATTGATTGTTTATGTTAGTGTTTCAGACATTCCGGTCAGTCCGGCTATTCCGGTCGTTCTGATTTTTAGGCTCTTGGCTTGAGTCCGAGGATGGTTCTTGCTTCATCGCTTGTGGCAATCTCGCGTCCGAGTTCTTTGGCAAGGCGCACCACTTTGGCTACCAATTCGCCGTTGGATTGTGCCAATACGCCTCGACTCAAATACAAGTTGTCTTCAAAGCCGACGCGCACATTGCCGCCCATAGCGATAGCGGCTGCTGCCATCGGGAAGGCACTGCGTCCCACGCCCGTTACCGTCCAAGTGGAACCGGCGGGAATCTTGTTGACCAACCAGCACAGGTTATCCACTGTGGCGGGTGTGCAACCGGGAACGCCTAACACGAAGTTGAACTGCATCGGTGCGCCGGGTACTTGTCCCTTGCGTGCCATAGTCAGAATGGTGTCCAAATGCCCCATTTCGAAGCACTCATATTCGGGTTTGATACCGCGCTCCAACATACGTTTGCCAAAAGCACGCATCGTGGGCATCGTGTTGTCAAAAATCTCGTCGCCGAAATTGCACGTACCACAGTCCAAGGTTGCCATTTCCGGCACGGGAGTCGTATCTGTTGATTGCAGACGCTCATCGGGTGTCATACCCACGGCACCGCCTGTGGATGGGATAAGAATTACATTGGGACATTCTTTCAGGATAGCTTCTGTACACTCTTGAAAACGCGCACGGTCTTGTGTGGGCGTACCGTCATCGCGACGCACGTGCAGGTGAACAATAGCCGCACCGGCATCTACGGCACTCTTTGCCTCGCGCACAATCTCTTCTACCGTATAAGGAACGTTCGGATTTTGCTCCTTCGTTACTTCCGCACCGCAAATAGCAGCGGTTATAATCAACTTTTCCATACTATTTTCTTTGGCAGTCTTTTGGGGTAACACATGTGCCGGAAGCGCGGCAAACAACGATAGGTTCGTCCAACTCATCAGCAGCCGAAGCCGATATGTCCGTGCGTGCCACAGCCACTTTGCGTGCCTCGAATTGCATGTGGCGACTGGTGTTGCCCTCGCGGTCAATCCAACCCTCTGCCTCTATGTAGTCGCCCGCATAAACCGGAGCAAGGAAATCGATACTGTCGTATGCACGGAACAAACCCTCGTCCCCGTCCCGCATAATCAACAACTCGGTCGCCACATCACCGAAAAGGTGAACCATGTGCGCACCATCTACAAGGTTTCCACCATAATGAGCGTCCTTTGCACTCATTCGCAATCTCAATTTAGTCCTGTATTCCATAAAATTATCAATTATCAATTATCAATTCTCAATTCTCCACGTAGATAGCATCTACATAAATACCCGAGCAGTGAACCTGTTCAGGGGCAATCTCACCGCGTTTAACTAATTTTTCTGCCTCTACGATAACGTAGTCGGCAGCGGTTGCCATCAGCGGGTTGAAGTTTTGTGTAGTACCGAGGAAGACCATATTGCCGTCCTCATCGACAATGTTGGCACGCAGAATAGCGATGTCTGCACCGAGAGGTTTTTCCAACAAGTAGTCCTTGCCGTCAATCTTGATTACTTCTTTGCCGTCTGCCATAATGGTTCCTATGCCGGTAGGAGTGAGCACGCCGCCTAAACCTGCACCCTTAGCGCGAATACGTTCTGCCAAAGTCCCTTGGGGCACATAATCCACGATGAGCGTACCTTCGTTCTTCTGAATGGCTGTCTGCTTGTTAGTGCCGGTATGCGACACGATGGCGCGTTTAACTTGGTGGTTGCTAACCAGTTTGCCGTGAGCCACCTCGTCAAAAGCCGTGTCGTTTGCAATGATAGTGAGGTCTTTTACGCCTTTCTCAACCAGTGCATCCGTTATCTGAACCGGACTGCCGTTACCCAAAAAGCCGCCAAACATAATGGTCATTCCGTCATGCACTTTTGCTGCGGCTTGCTCCAATGTAATCAGTTTGTTCATGGTAAAATATAGTTAGATTTATAAGAAATACTTACTCTACTCGTTGGTTGTTTCATTTTAGCACGCAAAAGTAGAATAATAAATTGCAATCTCGCAATAGCAACTCATATTTTTTTCAATTTGCACAAACGGGAGTTGTAAAAATTGCAAAAACAGGCGATTCAATATCAACGTCAATTTTCACCACTCAAACTAAATCCTATGCCATTCTCCCTCGTTGAAATGTTTTTTTGTTAAATTCGTTAACTTGATTGAGAGCAAAAAGCGGCAGTAACCCATATCGGATTACTGCCACTTTTTTACTTGAAACAGCCAGAGGGCTGAAGGTTTAATATCGTTTACAGCATTTGACTACTGTCTTACTGCTTTTTATGGCATTTGACTATCGTCTTACCATTGTCTGCCGGTGTTGGGGTTGAAGGAGATGACATCTCCTGATGTATCACCTGCCGAGACGGACGACAAAATCATTGCTTTCGCTTCCATTGCGGCTACCAGCACACAAGGACTATTATATTTCTTTTTCATATCTTTCATTGTCAATTTTCAATTATCAACTATCAATTATCAATTCTCAATTATCACTTTTCCTTGTGCGTTATATCGCTTGCCGTCTTTGATGATATAGAGTGTGCCGTTTTCGATACGTTTGGTAACGGTAGTGGCAGCCTCTGTATCTTCAATACCTGTCGGTTGTTGGTTTTCAGCCACGATAAAGCGCATACGCTTGGGTGCACTTGAAGGATTGCCATCATACTGTACGTATGCCTTGTGCGCCAAGAGGGTGGTACCGTAGATGCGATAGAAGCCTACACCTGTTACGGTCTCGTCATACGAGCCGCCGGAGAGAACATAGCAGTTGTCGGCTGTCAGTCCGGCAATGTCAGTAACAGTTGTTTCTGCGTCCACACCTTCGAGGCTGTTGTCGTTCGGATTAATGCTTACGCCGTTCTCTTCCGTCGGGATGAGTACAACAGGATCAGCCGAACCGGTCTTACGGAGGATGACAGCGGTGTTAGCCGGAATGACTTGTTCGCCGTGTGCAATCTCGGTCAGCACGAGTTCGTTATTGCTCAGGTCAGCAATGAACGCTTGCGTACCATCGTTGGAGAGCTTGTAGTTCTGCGTGCTGTGGAAGAAGGTCGAGTAGTGGTAACTCGGGTTCTCCGGGTCTGCATTCGTCGGTACTTGCTCATCCGTCGGAGTCGGAGCAGGACCAAATGGCGGAAGCTCTAAAGAGATTTCGAGGCTGAAATCAATCTGATCGAAACCTGTTTGTGGGTCATACTTATACAACCCACCATTAACATTAACCTTTCCCATAAAAGGAGAAATTGTCCACTTTTCGTAGGGAATAATATTCACAGCATCGGCATTAGAATTAGAATTAGCATACATATCGTAATCTCCTTCAACACCGTATAGTTCTTTAAGTATTGTTGTCATCTCTGCTTCTGTGAACTCCTTCGGGAATGTAACATTCTCAACCTTCTTTTCATTGCCATTTGCTTTAAAGAGAATATGCACATACGGAGCGGCGTTGATAAGATCGGACGGAGCATTCTTCAGCGTCTCATAATTGGACACAAAAATTTTCTGACCATCTGTCAATGCATCATATGCAGCTTGTGCCGCATCAATTGCATCCTTGCACTGCTGCGTGTAAACAACCGGATTTGGGATCGCGTTGATCAAAGCAATGACACCATCTGCATAAGGCTGTGCAGCAGCGGCCAAAGCTGCCCATTGTGTTTCAGCATCGGTCAGCGTACTATAATTGGTGACTTGCGCTTTCTGCTCATCAGTCAAAGCGTCGTACGCAGCGCGCGAACCTTCAATATAATATTTGCAATGCTCAGACAGTTCTACAGGTCCGATAGCATCAATGGATACGATAACCGGCCATACAACATCATAATACGGATCACTGGCAGAAGCAGCATCAACCAAGGCTGCAAAACCCGTAGTCAGGTCATTTTCGCAAGTAAGGGCGAAACTGGTCGTGTGTTGATGTCCCGAAAGGAAGCAACCGTAATCATTGGAAGAGATAAACAAAGCTGCGTGATCCTGTGCATTGGCTTCTCCTGCATATGCACAAACGATACCATACGTAGCGTGCTGGTACTCTCTTGCTGTCAAATTATATTGTAAGAGACGGAAAATAGGTACTTCCAATTTTTTCGCTTCCTTCTCTTCGCTACTCATACCCATGTAGTACTCATTAACTGCACTATTGACCTGTGAAGCGCAATCATAGTTATTGGAAGGAGTATAGTATGCTACGAACTCTAATTTCCAAGGACCAAGGGCAATATTTCCATTTCTTGATCCTTTATATCCTTCGTATGGATCTTTGAATCCGGAAAGGTTGCAAGGACTTCCTTGTTGCGGATAACCCGGGCTGCGCTGACAGTCGTAGTTATAAACAAATCTTGCAGCCGTCACCGAAGAAGCAGGAGTCGGAGCCGGATCATAACCTTGGATATCAAAGGCATTCCACTGAGCAGCAGCTTCGTAAGCGGTTACGCTGGCGGACGGAACATACAGAGGAATGCTCGATATGCTCGATGTGGTCGATCTGATTTTATAAAACACGCTCTCGTCAAGAGTAGGAGGAGTCGTTGCTTCGCAAGTGAGAGAAGTCAGATTCCTGCACCAAGAGAAAGCTTTATAGCCGATACTTGTTACGCCGCTTGGGATCGTGATAGAGGTGAATCCGCAGTTGGCAAAACCTTGCTCATCAATGGTCTTAAGAGAACTCGGGAGAGTAATCTCAGTTATCTCTTCGGCATTCGTGAAGGCAAACACACCAATACGTTCAACACTGTTAGCGATCGTAACGGCTGTGAAAATCTCGATTAAATCATTAAAGGCATAGTTGCCAATAGATTTCACACCGTCGCCAACAATAACGGTTGTGATCTCTGATTTATTCTCTTTCCACGG
This sequence comes from uncultured Bacteroidales bacterium, assembly GCA_947167395.1. Lineage (GTDB taxonomy): Bacteria > Bacteroidota > Bacteroidia > Bacteroidales > Paludibacteraceae > Colicola. The sequence goes on along the minus strand of CAMVHW010000032.1, from coordinate 1,819 downwards.
AGCTACGTTAACAGGGTTTTGATCGTATTCATAGCCGAAGTCATACATTTCACCTGTACCTACACCGTCATAGGAGATGGTAAGCACGCCGCCATTCAATTCCCAAGTCAGACCGTCACCGCACACGTTAGCCGGAGTCGGAGCAGGATCGTAACCTTGGATATCAAAATCAGTCCACTGAGCAGCAGCTTCGTAAGCGGCTACGCTTCCGTTCGGAACATTAAGAGGAATAGAAGTAGGCACTCCATCAAATACCGTCTCTTTAAGCGTAGGCGGAGTGGTCGCTTCCGTAGTAATAGAAGTCAAAGCGTTACAATTGTAGAAAGCTAATTTTCCAATGCTGGTAACATTGCTTGGGATAGTAAGGGTAGTAATTGCTCTATTTTGGCAGAAAGCATAATCACCAATAGTTTCAAGGGTACTCGGGAGTGTAAAACCGGTAATTCCTTTACCAAACAGGAAAGCGTAATTTCCAATGGTTCTAATACTATTACCCAAGGTAAGCGATGTGAATTGTTCACCGCAATCATTAAATGCCCATTCTCCAATCGTTTCTACATCATTACCAATCGTAACTGTTGTAAGACTTGTGCATTGACCGAAAGAGCTTTTACCAACACTTGTAACACCGTCGGTAATCGTAACGGAAGTAATGGAAGTTCTGTAGCTGTCCCAAGGTGCATCAGACTTATTCGCAAAATCAGTCATTGGACCAGTACCGGTGATAGTCATTGCTCCGGTTGCTCCGTTGAAAGAATACGTCACATTTGCACCGCAAGAACCGCTGTCATCGGTTGCGGCCCAACTCAACCCCACGCTTGTCATGAGGGCGAGAAGAAAAGTAAAAATCTTTTTCATAAATTTTGATTTTTAATTGTTAATAATGGTGGCTTTGCCACGTTAATTGATTTAATTGATTTGTTATTTTGTTTATTATTTGCTTTGTTTGTTTTTGGTTGTATGCCGGATATTCCGGAGGTTCCGGACCGCTACGCTATTCCGGAGGAGGCGGAAGGAGGAACGCAAAAAACAGGCAGCACATAGTATGAAACTATGCGCTGCCTGTTTGGCTGCGAATACGCTGTTTTTGTTTATGTAAGCCCTGTTCGTAAAGGGGGGGGGGTAAGTGTCATATTATCAGTGTGTTACATTGGGTAGTTAGCAGGCGATTAGATACTCCGGTGCGAAATCTGCACCGTTAGCCCACTTTATCGTATTATAAGCAATATGGAAATTCTTGAAGAATTCTTGACTTCATAAAGATTATGATTCCGTAAAAGGAACTGATTTACGGCATAAACTATTACTTTGCAATTTTCGGCGGCAAAGGTACGAGATATTTGAGACATACACAAGAACAGACTGAAAAAAAAATGACTTTCAACAAAAACTATAGAAGAACGAGGATAAAAGATTTTATTATAAAATGTGCAATTTTTAAGAAAAATGTGTATATTATTTATATCGCTTGCGATATTAAATATAATGCCGTATCTTTGCATTCTAATTCAATTGCACATGGATGCAAAAGACCAAGCCCTTGAAAATCTGCGTTTGGAGAACGAGAAACTCCGTCGCGAGGTTGAGTATCAAAAACTCAAAGTAGCAGGCTATGAGCGGCTTCTCGAAATTGTCAAACACGAAGATGGCATTGACCTGCTAAAAAAAGGTGGTGTTACGGGGTCCCCATAGAGCTTGCTCGTATGGGGTGTCTGTCAAACAATAGAAAGCCTGTCCGTTGAGTACCCATCCTAAACGATGGCAACACTCTGCGGACTGTTTGGCAAAACGAAGCAGGCTTATTACAAGCACAAACGCA
>CAMVHW010000031.1 GCA_947167395.1 uncultured Bacteroidales bacterium | reverse complement strand
CCACCACACTGGTACCTCCGTGAGAAACTAACGGCAAAGGTTGTCCCGTAACCGGTCCCAAACCGACAGCCACCGCCATCGAGAGCAGAGCCTGACAAGTAAGCATAAGAGCCAAACCCATTACAGTGAGCATCGCTCGTTGGTCGCCTCGAAACTTAGTGGAAGTATAGCATGCACGAAATAATATAGCTAAATAAATGAATATCAATATAATCGCTCCTACCAACCCCGACTCCTCCACAATAATGGAAAAGATATATTCTTCGTAAGCAAACGGCAGATAGTCACGCTCTTGACTATTCCCCGGACCTACTCCAATCGGAGTCTTGCCACCGCGCATAACTGCCACCTTGGCAAGTGTGCGCTGGTAGTTCTTGTCGTTAATCTTAAACTCCCCTTTCGGACGCTTCATCTCATCTATGGCTGCATCGACACGACTGACCCAAGTGTTGGCACGAGAAAAAACACCCTTAACACTCCTACCCTGTCGGACATAACCAAACTCAACTATACAATAACCTGACACCAAGAAAGCAACAGATACGCCTATGACCGTCAATATATATTTCCACTTCACCCTGCCGAGAATCCACATTAACACCACAAGACCAAATATGAGTATGGTGGTTGAGAGGTTACTGAACAAAATAGGCAGGCAGGTAATGACAGTCAGCACCAACGTAATATAGAAACACTTTCGTGCCTCCTCGTCGTTCTTGGGCTTGGTGAGCAGGTCAGCCATTACAATCATAAGTCCTAATTTGGCTAATTCAGACGGTTGGAACTTTATACCGAACAAATTAAACCAACGCGCAGCCCCATTGATTCTGACCACAAACCGATTGCCCGGTATGAGCATTACATAAAGCAGAATCAACGATAATAGAAAAATAGCATAGCCGGCGTATGTAATATATTTACTGTCAACATACTGAATAAGATATGCAGCCACCACTCCAAATGCAAGAAAGCCTATCTGACGAGTGATGGGTCCCAAGGTTCCCTCATCGGACGAATACACCAAACTGCTGCCTGCCGAGAACAAAGCCACAACAGCAAAAGCAATCAATGACAAATAAAGAAACCAAAAGGTCTTATCTATGTATTTACGACGTTGAGAGAGTTGCATAATTGTTCTTTTATAAGTGTCTTACCACATTCATAAACTGCTGACCTCTGTCTTCGTAAGAAGTAAAGAGGTCGAAACTTGCGCAACAAGGCGATAGCAAAACCGTGTCCCCTTCTTTGGCTGCATCGTGAGCGGCCATAACGGCGTCGTAGAGATTATGAGTGGAAAGCATACGCAAAGGCGCGTCCTTATCCATAGAAAAACCGATAGAAGCAAAATGCTTTTCTAATTTATCATTATCCACACCAAGAAAAACCAATGTATGACATTTCTGCAACACCAATTCGTCTATCTCACTATAATCGTTACCCTTGTCCTTACCTCCGAGAATAAGTACCGTCGGAGTGGTCATTGACTCCAACGCATACCAACACGAATTGACGTTGGTCGCCTTGCTGTCGTTGATGTACCTCACGCCTTCCACCGTTGCCACATATTGCAGCCTGTGTTCCACGCCTGCAAACTGCTTCAACGACTCTTTGATCGTGTCGTTCTTGATGTTGAGTATCTGCGCAGCCAAAGAAGCAGCCATCGAGTTAAGACGATTATGCTTGCCTTGCAGGGCTAATTGCTCAATAGGTATTTCCAAAGGTTCAACGGCCTGCGGAGCAGCCACAATGAGATTGCCGCCATCCGTATAAGCCATATTATGCTGCTCCTTACTGCCAAAAGGATAGAGCGTGGCACGAGGCTGAATACGCTGTATCTCACGGTCGATAACAGGGTCTTCACTCCAATAGATGAAAGCCTCCTTCTCGCTTTGGTTCTGCGTTATACGGAACTTGGCATTGACATAGTTCTGAAACTCATAGTTATAACGATCCAAATGGTCAGGCGTTATGTTGAGCAAGATGGCAATATCCGCACGGAAATCATACATATTGTCAAGTTGGAACGAACTGAGTTCAATGACATAGTATTGGTGGTCTTCTTGCGCCACTTGCAGAGCCAACGAATTGCCTATATTACCTGCAAGACCGACATCCAATCCGGCACGACGAAGCATATCAAAAACGAGCGAAGTGGTGGTGGTCTTACCGTTGGAACCCGTTATACAAATCATCTTGGCATTGGTGTAACGAGCCGCAAACTCAATTTCAGAAATTACGGGTATGTTCATCTCGCGCAGACTGACTATGAGCGGGGCTGATTCGGGTATGCCCGGACTCTTAATGACCTCTTCGGCTGACAATATACGCTCCTTACTATGTTGTCCGTCTTCCCATTCTATTTGATGAGCATCAAGCAAGGCTCTGTATTCGGGCTTGATTTGACCCGAATCAGATACAAAAACCGACAATCCTTTTGTCTTTGCCAATATAGCGGCACCTGTACCGCTCTCGCCTGCACCAAGAACAACAATATGCTTATTCATTTCTATCGTATTTTAAGAGTTAATAGAGTAAAGGCTGCCAAAATAAGAGTTACTATGCAAAAACGAAGTACAATCTTTGTTTCGTGCTGTAAGTCCTTTGACCCGCGCAAACGAATCTGACAAGTGGGGTCTATCTTGATGACTTGCTCAATAGAGGTGCGATAGTGGTCGTGCAACGGTGCACGCTTCCATATACGCACGTGCTTGCCGCGCTTCTTATAGAACTTATATACTTGTGTTTGCAATATAACACTCACGCTTTCCATAAAGAACACACCACAGAGAATAGGCAGCAGCAACTCCTTGTGCATAATGACGGCACTCACACCTATTATTCCTCCTATGGTCAGGCTGCCCGTGTCGCCCATAAAAATCTGCGCAGGGAAGCCGTTCCACCAAAGGAAACCGACCAACGCCCCGACGAAAGCACCAAGAAAGACAACCAACTCCTCACTGCCCGGTATGTACATCACGTCGAAATAGTCCGCCCATACAACACTGCCGCTCACGTACGCCAATGCCAGCAAAGCCACACCTATCAATGCCGAATTGCCGGCACACATACCGTCCATACCATCGTTCAAGTTGGCTCCGTTGCTCACAGCAGCCACCACAAGAACGGTCAGCAGTACAAAGAATATCCATCCGGCACGATACATATTCTCTTCACCAAGAAAACTGAACCAATCAGCATAGTTAAGGTTATGATTCTTAAAGAACGGAATAGTGGTGCGAGTGGACTTAACCGTTGGCGACTTTTCCACTATGGTAATGTTGTTCTCCACCCTTGTTTCCACCGTTTCGTTCATTACTGCCGCAGGAGCATAACGAAGCGTAAGACCGACAATCAAGCCCAAGGTAACCTGACCTGCTATCTTCACCCAACCATTCAAACCGTCCTTATTCTTGCGGAATGTCTTTATATAGTCGTCCGCAAAACCCAAAACACCCATAAGAACGGTGGTTATGAGCAAAAGCAGCATATAGATATTTCTCAGTTTGCCCATTAACAAACAGGGAATCAGTATAGCCACAATTATGATTATCCCGCCCATAGTGGGAACGCCTTTCTTGGATACATTAAACGGATCCAGTTTCTCGTCCCGCTGCGTCTCGGTTATGTTGTGGCTTTTCATATAGCGTATGAACCATTTGCCAAACCATACACTGGTGAGCAAAGCCAATACGGCAGCCACAATAGCGCGGAAAGAGATATAGGTCATCAGTCGCGCTCCGGGGAACGCACCGAGATGATTAAAAAGTTCGTAAAGCATAACTTAAATATATTTTCTTACCTCTTCGTGGTCGTCGAAGTGGTGTTTGATTCCTTTTATTATTTGGTAATCTTCGTGTCCTTTGCCAGCAATGAGGATGACATCTTTGTCTTGTGCAAGCGTGCAGGCTGTCTGAATGGCAGAGGCGCGGTCTTCAATGATGAGCGTCTGCCGCAATTCCTGCTCGGTAAGTCCTGCCGCCATATCTTTGAGTATGTCAAGCGGGTTCTCGTCGCGGGGATGGTCGGAAGTGAGAATGAGTTGGTCGCTGCCTTGCTTGGCTATCTGCGCCATTTGAGGTCGTTTACCTTTGTCGCGATTGCCGCCGCAGCCAACCACGGTGATGAGCCGTCCTTTGCGTATCTCGTTGATGGTGCGTATGACGTTGTCCAGCGCATCGGGGGTGTGGGCATAATCCACCACAGCCGTCCAACCTTTGCTACTATGGATAGCCTCGAAGCGACCATTGACGGGTTGCAACAATGACAGGACACGCAAGGTCTCGTCTTTGTCAAAACCTAAACAAACAGCCGCACCATAAATACAGAGCAGGTTCTGCAGATTGAAGCGTCCCACCAAACGAACCATCACCTCTTTGTTATTGATAAGGAGTAGCATACCGTCCAAGCCTTCTTCCAATATAGAGCCTTTATAGTCTGCCAATGCACGAGTGGAATATGTAAATACTTGCGCTTTTGTGTTCTGTACCATCACCATTCCGTTCTTATCGTCCTTGTTGGTAAGGGCAAATGCGTCTTTCTTAAGCGTGTCGAAGAGCCGTTTCTTGGTGTCGCGGTAGTTATCGAAGGTCTTATGATAGTCCAGATGGTCGCGGGTGAGATTGGTGAAAAGTGCGCCGTCGAAGTCCAATCCGGCGATACGTTCTTGCGCGATGGAATGGCTGCTCACTTCCATAAAAGCATACTCGCACCCTTTCTCCGCCATCTGCGCCAAGAGACGGTTCAGTTCAAGCGCGTCAGGGGTGGTATGGGTGGAAGGGATGGCTTCGGTATCAACATAATTGACCACAGTGGAGAGCAGTCCCGCCTTTTTACCCATCTGACGCACGAGTTGATACAACAGAGTGGCTATGGTGGTCTTGCCGTTAGTGCCTGTTACACCTACTAATTTGAGATGTTGAGAAGGAAAACCATACCAGCAACTTGCCAACAGACCTAATGCCTCGTTGGAGTCCTTAACTTGAATGATAGTGGCTCCTGATTGCTCAATGCCATCTGTTTGCTCACATACAACGGCTGCTGCTCCTTGCTCTATACAAGCGTTGATGAACTTATGCCCGTCAACCGCCGTACCTCTTTGAGCAACAAACAGATAATCTGTCTTGACTTGACGCGAATCGAAGGCGATACCCGCTATCTCTCTATCCTGTGTACCTACTACGTTAATAGGTTTGATAACTGTCAATAATGAACTTAATTGCATATATATAAATGATTATCGTGTTTTCTTCCAATGTTTCTCTCCGTCTTCATAGACATATACTCCCGTGTAAGCCATCGTCTTTTCGGCTATCGACCTTACTACTTGTCCGCAGTCATAACCGGCATCGTAGGCAGGATAATTACCCGGAGCGTTAATCATACAAATACACGTATATTCGGGATTCTCCTCCGGAAAATACCCCACAAAAGTGATACGGTGTTTATAACGATTGTATTTACCTTTTTCAAACACTTGTGCCGTTCCTGTCTTGCCTGCTATGCGAACGAGGTCGCTCTGTGCTTTCTTGGCAATTACCCTACCCTTGCCGTCTTTGCGAACGGAGGCTGTACCCAAGTTATTGTCCCACACCACATCGCTCAAAGCAAGACGCACATCCTTGATTGTGGAATAGCCGCATATATGCGAATGAAGAGTCTTGGCTGAATAAGTCTTCATCACCTCACCATCTTTCTCCACACGCTTAACCATCAACGGACTGACCATCTTACCGTTATTGGCTATGGCATTATATATGGTTACAATCTGCACGGGACTTAACTCCACCGAATAGCCGTAGGACATATTAGACAGCGTAACCTTATCTTTCGGTATGTCTATACGAGGTGCCTCGGCTCCGGGTATCTCTATCTTCAACGAATCGCATACACCAAGGTGACGCAGTTTATTGACGAACTTCTCAGCCTTATGCTCGTATGAACGAGTAACCATCTTGGCAAAGGCTATATTGCTGGAAACTGCCAAAGCACTGCGCAAAGTATAAACAGTGTCTTTGGGGTGTGAGTCGATATGCTTTTTCTTATAGTACTCCCATTGCGGTTCTACGCTGATGGTGTCATAGAGATCCATCTTACCATCGTCCAACACTGCCAACAGCGATATAGTCTTAAACACCGACCCGGGCTCAACCCTCTTTACGGCATGGTTCTCCTTCTCCACATACTTACCCTTGTCTGTTCTGTCCAGATTGCTGATGGCTTTTATCTCTCCCGTCGAAGTTTCCATCAGTACACAGCAACCCCATTCGGCTTCCAAACGGTTCAAGCGATTACGAAGTTCGCTCTCACATATATCCATCAGTTCAGCATCGAAAGTAGTAACCACATCGTAACCGCTAACTGCTTCCTTCACCGTTATCTCGTCCTTTATACCTGCCACTTTCTGCTTGCGCGACTTACCCTCAATGCCGTGCAGTTGCTCCTCAAAACTCAACTCCAAACCTGAATAGCCTATGCCGCTTTCAGGATATATATTACCTATGGTACGACTGCCCAAACTGCCGTATGGCTTGGTACGCAAATGACGATCCTCATAATGAAATCCGCTCTTATAGTACCCCCTATTCACCAACGGCAACTGCTCTATCTCTTTCTTCTCTATATAATTAACCCTCCTGCCGCATATCTTCACGTCGCGTTTCTTCCTATTGGGATTCTTAAAAGCCTTCACCATTCGCGCCTTATACGCTTGCGGAGTGGTATCACGCAGAATACGACTCAACCCCTCCGCTATGGAATCAACATACTTATAGAACAACGTATCACCGCCAAGGTGAAGAGCCTCAACACGAGTATCCATAAACACATCGTACAAAGGAACACTCGTTGCCAACAAATTGCCGTTGGTATCCAATATATTACCGCGTGCAGGACGAACTACAATGTCGGTCTTCACCTGCGACTGCTCTATGGGCTGCAATTCAGACTTCTCATAGGTCTGCACCTTAACAATCTGACAGATAACTGCAACAAAACCGAAACATATACATAGGAATATAACGGCAAAGCGAAGGACAGTATGTATTTGTTGTTCTGACATATATTACTTCTCTATTAACACCGCTGGCTTTCTATTCTCTTTCAGTTGGCTTCCTCTCTCTCTCAGTTGGTCTGCCACAGCCGATTGACGAGTGAGCGAGGTCAGTTCCGACTCAATGGTTATCAGTTCATAATGAGCGTCTTGCAGTTCATCTTGCAAGTCATTAAGACGTTTGTACTGCCTCTCCGACTCAAAACCAAAATATACATATAGAAAAATAAGCCCCACAACCAGAGCAATCACTCCGTATTGCTGACGCACCCACCGACGAGTGAAGATACTTCCGTTAAGAACCTCCTGTAAAGTAATCTTCTTCATAGCCTCTCCACTATTCTCAGTTTGGCACTACGCGAACGCGGATTGCGCTCCACCTCCTCCGCCGAAGCCGTCATCCCTTTCTCTATGATACGGAATGGCGTCTGAATACGACCATAGAAGTCTTTCTCTATCTCACCCGCCAAATTACCCGAACGGAAAAAGTTCTTCAACATCCGATCCTCTAACGAGTGGTAGGTCAGCACTGCTATTCGTCCGCCTTGCTTTAGCAAATCCAACGAAGCAGACAATAACGAACGGAGCGAACCTAACTCGTCATTAACCTCTATACGCAAAGCCTGAAAAACAAGCGTCAGTTCCTTCTTCTGCATATTGGTAAGGTAGTCCGACTTCTCATTTACGAACGCTTGGAAACGTTCGCCACTGATAACCGCACATAGTTGTTCGGTGCGTTCAATAGGCTGTTCAGTACGAGCCTTCACTATACGCTTCGCTATCTGACGCGACTGCTTCAACTCACCATACATATACATCACCCTCGCCAAGTCCTCCTCCGTATATTGATTCACTATATCCGCAGCCGTCTTACCGCCTTGACGATTCATACGCATATCCAAAGGACCTGCAAAACGAAAAGAAAAACCACGCTCCGCTGTATCAAAATGATGGAAACTAACCCCTAAATCAGCCAATATACCATCCACCTTCTCCACACCATAGTAATCAAGAAATTGAGAGATATACCTGAAATCGCTATGAACAAACTGCCAACGCCTGTCTTGTTGCAAGTCATTAGCGTTGGCAAAAGCATCTATATCCCTGTCAAAAGAAAAAAGCCTGCCCTTCTCATTCAGTTCGGACAGCAAAGCACGACTATGACCTCCACCACCAAAGGTTACATCCACATAAACACCCTCAGGATTGATATTCAGTCCATTGATTGTTTCGTTGAGTAAAGCGGGTATGTGATAAGTATTGGTCATTGTTCGTTGGTTTTCATTTTTCTCATCTTCTCACGTATGCGATTAGCCAAGTCTTTCTGACCCATACGCTTTTGAGCAAACACTTCGGGTGCCCACAGAGCAAAACGATCCAACATCCCCACAAAGACCACAACCTGCTTTGCACCAATGAATTGCAGGTTCTTCTTCTGCAACAACACCCTACCCTGACCATCCGTTTCCAGACTCTCGGCATCCGACATAAACTGCATAAGGATAAGTTGGTCCTCAGCGTCCCAATCATCCAATGCTTCACGAAGGTCATTCACCTTCTTGTTCCAAACTTGTTCGGGGTAAAAAATAAGACATTCATTATCAGTATCTCTTCGCATTATAATACGCTTCGAGCCCATCTCTTGAAGTATGCGACGATAGAGAGCAGGTACGAAGATACGACCTTTATCGTCCATCTTTGCTTCAATGTTTCCTATAAACGTATTATTCAGCATATCCTTCTCGCCTTGTCAGCCAGCACGCATTTCTTGTTTTTGTCGCCGCAAAAGTAAAGCGACTTTTTCATTCACCCCACATTTCACCACAAAAAAGTTTTCAACAATTTTATCAACAGGTTATCAACAATTACACTTAACAATAATCTACTTATATATAACAATTTACAAAAGCATTGTTCATAGTGGGGAAAAGTGGTTTGAACATTACCACCAATATCCTTAAACCGCATATATGAAGACACGTACACCAAAAGTATAATATTCGCATACACCTTTTTTGCGCACAATGCACCCTCTTGATAATCAAGCAGATACACACTCATTCTTGTGCATATAAATAGGGTGATTATTTCACCCCATCTCTCTCAATATCAATAAAATACAGTGTCCCAAAAAAACGGTCGTTTTTTCGCGCAGTATTTTGCTAAAAATAGTCATTCCGCCACACATCATCCAACCGAATAACAACCCAAATCAACACGCAGTAACCAACATTCACTCACCAACACGAAGTTACAAAGCGACCTTTGACGTATTGATATTACCGCAAAAGAAGTAATCTTCTGCAATTGCATATCGGATTATGTACAATATAATAAGATTTGCATATTAAACTATGCACTTTTCGCATTTTTCTGCATATTCGGTTGTGCAATCAGAAAAAACACATTATCTTTGCCGTCGGATTTCCAAAAGAAAAGACTATGAAGACCTTGTTTTTTTCATCAGAGCGTATGCTTTCGCAGGTTGATACAACTTTTGTCCGTTACCTGCATGACAAGATTGACTGGTCGGCAAGGCTGACTGCCATACTTGGTGCGCGCGGAGTGGGCAAGACCACGCTCATTTTGCAGCATATCCTCCTTGCCGGTCAGCGACAGGAGGCTCTGTATGTGACGGCGGATGATTTCTATTTCCAGCAGCACAGACTGTTCGACCTCGCGCTGCAGTTCTACCAACAAGGAGGGAAGTACCTTTATATAGATGAGGTACACAAGTACAAAGGATGGTCAACGGAACTGAAGAACATATACGACCAGATACCGCAACTGAATGTGGTCTATACCGGTTCTTCTATCCTTGACTTGGAGCGCGGAGGTGCGGATTTGAGCAGGCGCAGACTGAGTTACACGCTGCACGGGCTCTCTTTCCGTGAGTATCTGAACCTCTCGCAGAGATTGTCGTTACCGGCATACAGCCTGCAGGATATACTTGACGGGAAAGTGGTGTTCCCTATGAAGGATCTGCGCCCGCTGCAACTGTTCCGCCGGTATATGCAGTCCGGCTATTACCCTTTCTTCCGTGAAAAAGCATACCACGAACGTCTCAATAGCGTACTCAAGCAGGTCGTGGAAGTGGATATACCCGCATTCGCTGATATGAACATCGCTTCCTCGCAGAAACTGAAGAAACTGCTGTATGTGCTTGCACAGAGTGTGCCATTCAAGCCTAATTATCAGAAACTGGAGCGGGATATGGGTATAAGCCGCAACACACTGCCGCAATATATGCTTTATCTGGAAAAGGCAGGGCTGATCAATGTCCTCAGGGAAAAAGCAACCGGACTGAAAATGCTTGAGAAGGTGGAAAAAGTCTATCTCAACAACCCGAATATGGCAGAGGCTCTGTCTGACGCAGAACCCGATATCGGCTATATGCGAGAGACCGTATTCTTTGCATGGCTACGTGTCGCTCACAACCTCAAGGCATCGCCTGTGTCTGATTTTGAAACAGACGGCATCACTTTTGAGGTCGGAGGAAAAAACAAGGGGAAAAAGCAGATAGAAGGGCTGAAAGACGCTTACATTGTGAAAGATGACACGGAATACAAATACATGAACGAGATTCCTCTGTGGCACTTCGGGTTTATCTATTGAAAACACATTGCGTAACAAGGTTTTGTAATATGGCTTTGTTGTAGCGCTTCTATCAAGGACTTTGGACAAGCGGTAATATCAATAAAACGGTATTGCCGCTTTTTGTGTGCATACTCTTTGGGTACGCAATCGTGTCGATTGCCATTCACTCACCAACACAAAGTTACAAAGCGACCTTTGACGTATTGAAACAACTATCATAACAACCAACCTTATATAAATATAAAGTTGTTATATAC
>CAMVHW010000030.1 GCA_947167395.1 uncultured Bacteroidales bacterium | reverse complement strand
AATTTCTCATCATCTCTTTGCAACAACAGGAAAGTAACTGTTTGTCATTCCTTTGAAGAATATTTAGCAGCCATACAATGAGAACTATTGTATTTTCCACACAATATAAAAAAGAACTCAAACTCGCACGGAAACATTAGAACAGGAACACTCCGATATATTCTGAAATGAAAAGGACTGAAATGAAACGGACTTAAATGAAAGGATTGTAGTCTTTCTCATGACCAATAGACGTCGGGTAAGCATGACCGGGATAGACTATTGTTTGGTCAGGCAGTTGCATAAGCAGTGATAAGGAGTCGTGCAGTTGAACCATATCGCCTCCTTCAAGGTCGGTTCTGCCTACTGATTCCTGAAAGAGTGTGTCGCCGCTAAACAAAACATTATCTTCCTTAAAATAGTAACAAACGCAATCTTCTTTATGTCCGGGAGTAAGAATACATTGCGGTGCAAAAAAGCCGTTAGAAACGAAGAGTTGGTTATGTTCTTGCAGATTAAATGGTGAAAAGTTCTCACCTATAACGACTGCCTGCGGAAACTGCTGCCGTAGGTATTCCAAACCGCATATATGGTCGATATGACTATGAGTAATGAGTATGGCAAAGACTTGCATTTGGTTGTCTGACAAGTAATTGCTCATTCTCTCTTGTTCCCGCTCACCGTACATCCCGGGATCGACAACAAAACAAACTTTATTGCCATTATCAACCACGTACGTACACTCACGATAAGGATTAAAATAAAAGGTCTTTATATTCATACTATCAACTATAAACTATAAAACTTCCCAACTTCTTTCAACTATCAATTCTCAATTCTCACACCGGCAGGTAGATAACGTATTTCTCCTCAAACCACTCGTCTTGGAAGAAATTGCGCACAGGAGTTATCTCCGCCATTTTCTTAAACGGTTGCACCTCTCCGTTTATATTACCGCCTTTAAGTACGATAATACCGTTGGGTAACACATTCTTATGCTTATGATGAATGTTCTTTTGTACCAGTCGGACTAAATCAGGCAAAGGCATAACGGCACGGCTGACCACAAAATCAAACTTACGTTTCTCTTCCTCCACTCTTTCTTGTATCAACTCCACATTTTTTAGTCCGAGTTGTTGCGCTATGTCGGTTGCCACGCGGATTTTCTTGCCTACCGAATCGATAAGAGTGAATTGACAGTCGGGAAACATTATTGCCAACGGTATTCCCGGGAAGCCTCCGCCTGTACCTACATCCAGTATATGTATTCCTGCTTCAAATCTTAGTATCTTGGCTATGGCAAGCGAGTGAAGCACATGGTGAAGCATCACGTTGTCTATATCCTTACGGGAGATAACATTGATTTTCTCGTTCCACGAACGATACAACCCTTCAAGTGATTGAAATTGTTGCACTTGAAGGGTTGTCAGTTGAGGGAAATAGTTTTGTATCATATCAGTCGGCTATGTTGGTGAAAACGTTTTGTACGTCCTCATCTTCCTCTATCTTGTCAATCAGTTTTTGTACCGACTCTCTTTGTTCGTCTGTCAGCGTCTTGGTGTCGTTGGGGATACGAACAAACTCGCAAGACTGGATTTCAAATCCGTGTTCTTCCAAGTACTTTTGCATTCCGCTGTATTGGTCAAAATCAGAGTAGATGACGATGGTGTTCTCTTCCTCGTCCACACCGAGTTCCTCAACGCCGAAGTCAATCAGTTCGAGTTCCAGTTCGTCCAAGTCAATACCGTCCTTGCGTGTAACTGTGAAGCAGGCTTTTCTGTCAAAGAGGAATTGTAAGCAGCCTTGTGTGCCGAGACTGCCACCGTGTTTGGAAAAGTAGGAACGTATGTTGGCAACGGTACGCATATGGTTGTCGGTAGCTGTTTCCACGAAGATAGCCACTCCGTGAGGTCCGTAGCCTTCATAGTTAATCTCCTTATAGCCTTCAGCCGACTTATCTGTGGCTTTCTTTATGGCGCGGTCGATGTTCTCTTTGGGCATATTCTCGCGTTTGCATTGCTGTATGAGCATACGCAGACGCGGGTTGCCATCGGGGTCTGCGCCGCCTTCGCGAGCAGCGATAGGGATTTCTTTACCCAGTTTAGTGAATGTGCGAGCCATATGACCCCAACGTTTGAGTTTGGTTGCTTTGCGATATTCAAATGCTCTTCCCATAGTAGAGTGATTTTTATAAAATTATATAATAGTTTGTTTATTCGTCTTTACCTTTGTTGGTGCCTACCACAATAGACACACCAAAGCCGATGTTCATACCTTGCATCTTATAAGGTACGGTTACTGAACTTTTCCCTAACGACAAATCGGCATATGACATAGGTATATAGTCGGTCATAAAGAGGAAGTTAAGTCCGTCGTATGGCATAAAACTCAGTCCTAAACCGAGCGAACTCCACTTACCGTTGACAAAGGAGTAACTGAGTGCAAAGTTAAACCAGTTGACAGGACGCAGTGCCGCACCCAATGTAACCTCTTCATACACACGTGAGCCGCGGAACTGGGTGGAAGAATATATACCTACACCTACTCTGTTGTCCCAGAAATTGGCATCTACACCTATATTGATTTTTGTATTGAGCATACGGTTAGCACCCTTATTGCCTGTTGTTTGTGCATTCAAACTATTTTGCAAGAAATCAAGCATGTATACGCCTATCGTGTCAAAGACCGCACCTAAACCGTTGTTTGTCTCGTCGGCTGTATTGCTATTGATGTCGCGATATTGCATAACGGGACCGGTATAGACGGAGTCGCCGGTAATGGCTATACCATTGCTCTTCCAATGAATAAAGCCCAAGTCGATAACAGCAAGAGATTTGTAGGTGGCACCTATATCGATTGCACCGCCATAACCTTGCGGCTTAAGAGCAGCAGCGGCAGTAAATTCAAAGAAGTCGTTTATGTTGGCAAAAGTTTCTTTATTGAATTTAGTCGGTACATTATTCAGCATCGGTATAGCTGCTTGCATATTGCCGTTGATGTTGGTTTGCAACTCGAATGGGGTTGTGCGTATGCTGAAATCGGTGGAACGATAATCGGCAAAAGCATGTCCATACAGGAATTTCAACTTACCACCCACTGACCATTGCTCGTTGATAATATGGCTGTATCCGGCAGCAAACTCGGTATAAAAATTAACGTTCATACTCAATGCCGACAAGTCGTATTGGGCTACCGCATCATCAGATCGGTTACTGCTGTTGATGAAATCGTATATCTTACCGGGCATAACTACCGTGGAATTGAAGCGTTCCCTTATGCCGAAATGGAAATAACCATAGTCCTTAATGCGGAAGCCGAAATTAAGCAGGCTGAAATCAAGGTCGGCTGTCGAGCGCAAGTCATTACGCAGCAGTTTCTTAAGTTTATCGCCTTCACCCGGATAAAGAGCAGTGATGTAACGCCCGTCTTTCTTATACAAGATATCGCTTAATGCAAGAGTATTATTGCCTGCAGACATAGACATATAGTTAAAAGGCGTGATACCCACATATACTTTACCTACCGGCTGGAAAGCGGGGTTAAGGAGATGACGAGTAGGAGCATTCTCCAAGAAATAGAGTGTTTGAGTTTCCTGTGCACCAACATATATATGGCAAGCACATACTAAAATAACGAAAAGGATAGTTCTAATGTTTTTCATCGTTGTGCCTCCTTACTTGTTTTTGTTGGTGTTGATATTGAGTATTGCTTCCACAGAAGCCGATACGCCCACTTTAACTTCAAGACCTGAATCGGTCCAAATAATAACGCGCTGTGGGTTGTTGTCCAACGATACGGTGAATATGATTTTGCGTATGCTGTTCAGTTTCTCAAACTCCTTTTTAGATACGCGAAGTATAATGGTGTTCTTGCCCGGCTCGGTTGCTTTATTATCAGCATATTTGGTAGGAGCGGGAATGGTCATCTTATAGGTGGCTCCCTTACCCTCATTGTCGGTTACCAAGGGCAGCACGACCTCACTGTTATTTTTATCATAGAAGGCGTATTGTGCAGTCACGTCAAACGGAATGGAGTTGGAGGCTTCCAAATAGAGGTAAATAGCACCGTCAATAACTGAATCCAGCCATTGAGCCGACTGAGTGATAGAGTCGAAATCAACCTTGGAGAAATCCACTTCCACGGTGTCATTAAACTCTAACTCCGACCCCTTGTCGCATACAAAAGGCACCACGGTTACGGCACGAAGATTAATGTCGGTATTGTTGGTTACACGGCATTGTGAGCCTACCGACGGGTTGTTTTTCGGACCTATGGTGATGTCATATTTATATCCTATAACGTCGGGTTTGACTTGGAATAGTTTTTCCACATCTCCCACGTGCGTTCCTTCTTCATAACCTGAATAGCCTACAATTAACTCGTTGCGTGACACTTTATCAAAGGGGTCTTTGAGCGGGTCAATACGTGTTATCTGGCTTTTCTGTATGTCATACAGTTGCCATACCGTACTTTCTTCCGTGCCGTCAATTCCGAATTTGGCGCAAGTCAGTTCGCCTATTTGTTTGCCGCTTTCATCGGCTTGTGCCACACCTATATGCGACAGATTGACGTGCAGCGGGTGTCCTTCTTCGGTGGCAATCTGGTGCTCGGCTATAAGGCGAATAGAGGGATATGCAAACTGCATTTTCAGACGCTTAATATCGTTCCATGTGGGCCAGTGTTCAGCCAGCAATATAGTATCGTTATCAGCCATATCGTCCGACGGAGTGAAGTAGCCCCAAAGAGCGTCATAGGTCAAAAGGGCAACATCAAAGGTGTAGTTAATGCTGCTTGACGGGTCAAAGGTGATGGGATGAGTGGTAATGACTGCAAACTGCACCGTAAAGGTAAGACTATCAGTCATGTGCTGACGGCGATTAGTGGCGTTGGCCCCCGTAGTCTGCATACTGATTTCGAAGTTTTCCATCTCAAGTCGAGTAGTGTCTTGCTCGTCGATAAAAGGAGTGATGTCCATATCGCTCATCGGCATTTGGTTCTTGGTGAACTCTTTTGGCAGTTTGAGCGTTATGGAGGTAATGTCAGCATTTTGCAAGCCGAAGTTGGTATTGATGAACGAGTTGAAACTTGCTTTGGATATTTTCATCGAGTCCACACGATCGTAAGTCGTGGAGTTGTTCAGACCGCTTAACTTAACCGTCAGAGGAAAGGAGAGGTTAAGAGGCGTGCCGGCAGGAATTGTAACCGGCGTAGTCATAGGCGGTAAGCCTAAAGCAGTATTGATTTGCTCATACACATTAAGGTCGATGACGATAGGTTGTATGAAATCGCTAAGAATGATAGGGTGGAAATTACGCGTGATAGGGAAAGTATCTCTGAAATAGAGCGTTCCGTTGGGTACGTCCCTTAATTGCGCATCGTAGGGGAATAGGTTGTCGTCTTTTACGTAGAGCCATTCCATCATCTCGCTTTGCTCGTTGTTGTTTTCAAAACCGATGATTTGCGACAGAGGGGCATGGATTGTAACGATAGGAGCGGCGATATTGGTATTGACGTACACTGATGTGTCAACCTCGCTCAACTCGATTTTTTCCTTGCAGCCATTCATCACAACGCAGGATAAAGCCACAAGAAAGAAACTCTTAAAGTGTTTCATAATGGAAAAGAATTTGATTATCGCCGCAAAAATATGGCTAATTTGCATTTTAACAAATAGTTGGTATATAAAAATATGTGTTTTTTTTCAATAACTATTGTACAGATAAAAATGTAGGCATACTTTTGCGCGATTTTTTTCTGCTTTAGTCTCTGGCGATCGATTATCAGTAGGTTATATTTTTCGGAGGCTTATTGTGAACAGTAGTGTTTTCTATAGACGAGGTAACCATTAAAATTCTATAAAGAAATGGATTTGATGAAGATTGCCGAAGAGGCATTTGCCGGTGAGAAGAAAGAGTTTCCGGCATTCGCAGCAGGTGACCAAATTACCGTTGCGTATCGTATTAAAGAGGGTAACAAAGAGCGTATTCAGGAATTCCGAGGTGATGTTATTGCCATTCACGGTTCGGAAGACAAGAAGCGTTTTACCGTTCGTAAGATGTCTGGTAATGTAGGCGTTGAGCGTATATTCCCTATGGACAGCCCCTTTATTGAGCGTATTACCGTAAATAAATATGGTAAGGTTCGCCGTGCTAAACTTTATTACTTGCGTAACCTCACCGGTAAGAAGGCTCGTATTCCTGAGCGTCGTGTTAAATAAAGAACTGACGCTGAAGGAATCAGAATCTTACTCAAAGAGTTACACAAAAAAAATGCCACAGATAATCTGTGGCTTTTTTTTGTGCGTTGCCTAACCAGGACTCGAACCCAGACAGACAGAACCAGAATCTGTAGTGCTACCATTACACCATTAGGCAAAATCGCTTTCTGTCAGAACACCTTTTATCTCTTCCGAGATTCACTTTTCTTTCACAAAAGCGTGCAAAAGTACTGCTTTTTTTCTTTATGCAAAGACTTTGAGCATTTTTTTATAAATTATTTTGCCAAAAAAGCCGAGAGATGTGCGATTCAATTAGGCTTTGGCAGGTTGCGCAGTATCTCCACGCACTGCTCAACTGATTCTATATTATTCAGTTGTGCATCAATCGGGCATTGACCAGTGCGGTCACGATTGAGTATCTGCTCCACCTCCTCTTTGGCAAACACGGGTATGCCTGCCTGCTCAAACAGTTGTTTGGCGGGTGTGCAAATAAGGTTGGTATGTACTTCTTTGACACCACCTGCTATCATCAGTGCAGCGGCAGCCTTACCTATGAGTTTGTCAGCCACAATAGCACCTTTCAGACGGTCGGGTTGGCTGTCAATGAGTTGCACAAGGTCCAGTACACCGCGATTAGTGTGTTGAGTGGTTATGCCCTTATTGCGCACCAATAGACTGAGGTGGTTCTTATTGAGTGTGTTAAGCATTTGTTCGCCGTCTATATTAACCAGTTTATATTCGCGTTTGCCCAGTCCTATTTTTTCGGCGTGCTCTATGGTGTGTATGCCGTGACGAGAGTTAATACGTTCAATGAGTGCAGCGGAGTTGTCGCCCTCCTTAGAGGGGTAGTTGAACACGAGATCCACGCAGGCTTGGTCAAGCGCAACCGGGTCAAGCGAAGCCAGTATGCCGATGTCGCTCATTTCGGGATCGGCGGGGTGAGCATCGCAGTCGCAATCAACCGACAAGTTATTCACAACATTGATATAAAGCACTCTTTGTCCGTTGCCGAAGTAGTTATGCACACCTTGTGCCGCTGCAGCCATTGACTCAAGAAAACCGTCTTGATTATGTATATGCGACCATAGGTCGTTCACGTTTTCGGTTACACCGGCGGTATGTATATATGCCTTTCCTGCGGAGGAAGCGACTCCGATAGACATATTCTTTATTACGCCGCCAAAACCTCCCATTGCGTGTCCTTTGAAGTGGGCGAGATTGATAAGAAAATCGTAGTTGGCGAGGTGTGTGCCTACACGGTCATACTTAATCCAAGTGGTGTCTTGTACGGGAATGGTCATATCGCCTTCCTCGTCCATTATATCCACCTTGGCTATGTCAAGAAAACCGTGCTCTTTGATTGTTTGCCAATGCTCTTCGGTAGTGTTGCGTTTGCCCTGATAAGCAGTGTTGCATTCCACAATAGTGCCATTTACCTCACTTCTATCAAGCGTGGTTGGAGGAAGTTATGTCCACCCTTCTCGCCGGTGCTTATCTTTACAGCCACGCGTCCTTCGGCTTTTCTGCCAAGAGCCTCATATATATTAACCAATGCAGCAGGCGAAATCTCCTGTGTCATATATACAATAGGTATGCTGTCTTCCGTAGGTTGGGATTGTTGTTGCGTGTTTTTATTGCAGCCTGTCAGTGTGGCAATCGCCATTGCTGCTATAAATAAATATCTTGTCATAGTATATAGGTTTATTTTGATTTTCGTTTCCATTCTTGCGAACGCCCCAGTATGCCTCTTTTGTCTATCGAGCCTCGCAGCACGAGTTTGCCGTCTTTGAGATACACTTTACCGTAATAGAACTTACCCGACTCAGGGTCCAGAACTTTTCCTCCAATCAATTCGCCGTCCTTCTCGCTCATACCACGCATAATAACCAGTCCTACAATAGGTTTGTTATAGTCTTCACCTTTGCAGGCTATACAGGTATAGTCGCCCGTTCCTACCAATAGTTGCTTTATCCGTCCGTAGTATTTGCCGTCTTGAGCCTTGTATATCTCCACTACCGAGCGTTCTTCCTGCGTTTTATCATCTACACTAACCCACTCTCCCACAATCTGTTCCACTTGTGCAGAGAGAATAAGAGGTATAGTTAGGAGAATCATGAGAAACAGTTTTTTCATTTGCTTTTGCTTTCTATATATTTTACTTTCATATAGCCTTCGAGGAAGAAGGTACACCATCATATTTGTTGATGTCTTCTTCTAATACGAATGCTAACCGACTAAACGGACTGCAAAAATAGGTGGTTTTTGATTATCTCAAAAATATGTATTACTTTTGCCGTAGTTTTTTATATATGTTTTTTATCATACTTTTGCCGCTGTTAAAGGTTAGATATGTTATTAGGAGAGGGTTTATATAAGAGTAAAGGTTCTCGTTTTCTTAGTTTTGCAGAGGATATACACGATGAGCAGGAAGCAAAAGAGCGTGTGGCTTGGTATAAGAAGAAGTATCATAATGCACGTCACGTATGTTATGCTTATCGTTTGGGGCAGGATTTATGGCGCACCAAGGACGATGGTGAGCCTCACGGCACGGCAGGCTTGCCTATACTCCGCTCTATCGATGCCAAAGGATTGGATAATATACTCGTAGTCGTAGTGCGTTATTTTGGCGGAACACTGCTGGGAACAGGCGGATTGATGGTGGCTTATCGTGAGGCTGCCAAAGAGGCATTAAATAAGTTAGGATAATGAATCAGTACAGAGATATTCAAGCATATCGGGTGGCTCCGTTATTATACCCGAGTGACTTATTATTTATTTTTCCCTATTTACATAGTTTGCGTCGCCGCACAGCCGAATCGTTACGCTTGGAATTAGGTGGTGGCGACACTCCGTGGCAGACCGAAGAAGCCAAGCAACAGATAAAAAACGATATTCGTCACGGTGCCACATTCCTTACTAATCATCGCGACATCATTATGGACGCTGCGTGGTTGAGTTATCTGCTTCGCTTGCGCTTTAATATCCGTCCCTATCTCGGTATAGGCAACAACCTGCTGAGCAGGCGGTGGATAGAGTTTCTTGTGCGTTTCAATCGCTGTTTTGTAGTGATTCGTGATGGTAGTCCCAAGGAGGTCTTGGCTCACGCACAGCACCTGTCGGCATATATACAAGAACTGCGCAAAAAGGGTAAGAGTATATGGCTTGCTCAACGTGAAGGGAGAGCCAAGGACTGTAATGACAGGACGCAACCCGCCGTGTTGAAAATGCTTACCATAGGTCAAGACAACTTTTTAGACAGCGTTTACAGGCTGAATATATGTCCGGTCAGTTTGTCGTATGAGTATGACCCTTGCGACTTTCTGAAAGCGAAGGAGATGCAGCAAAAACGAGATGATGAACATTGGAAAAAAAGCAAGGAAGACGACCTTGTATCGATGAAAACAGGTATGTTAGGTAAGAAAGGCAGGGTGCTGTTTCGTCTGACACCAAGCCTTAACCACTGGATTGACGCTCACCGTGAGGAGTTGGAAAAAATGACACGCAACGAACAGATACAGGCGGTGGCTAAACACATAGACTACCAAATACATATAGGGTACGAGATATATGAACGCGGGGAAGACATGAAGGCATATCTCAAAAACCAATTACGCAAAATAGAGTTGCCGCACAAGGACGAGGCTTTTCTTATGGAGCGAATGAGAGAGATGTATAGGAATATAGAAACTAATCACCAACAGGCATTACATACCACAGAAGACAAGATATGAAAAGAGCATTATTCCCCGGCAGTTTTGACCCGTTTACCATTGGTCATTATGATATTGTCAAAAGAGGATTGACCTTGTTTGACGAGGTGATAATAGGTATCGGTCATAATGCCGATAAGCATAGTTATCTGCCTATTGATGAGCGAATGGAAAGAGTAAAACGTATTTTCGCCGATGAAAAAAAGGTGAGAGTGGTGGCGTATGACGGTCTCACCGTTGATTGCGCCAAGAAAGAGCAGGCTCAATTCATATTAAGAGGAGTAAGGAGTGTTCAAGACTATGAATATGAGCGTAGTATGGCAGATGCCAACTTGCAGATGAGCGGTATAGAAACAGTGTTGCTCTATTCAAAGAGCGAATATGCGTATATATCCTCGTCGTTAGTGAGAGATTTGATGAGATATAATAAAGATATAAGTCATTTAGTACCAACCGTATAACTATGAAAAAACAACTATTGATAGTTTCCTGTCTTCTGTCCTTGTGTCTTTCGGCGCAAAATCAGACATCGCGTATAGACAAACAGATGACCATTCTGACTGACGTTATGCGTCAGTTGGATATGAACTATTTTGACACCCTCAATTACGACCGAATGGTGGAAGAAGGCATACACGCTATGCTTCGTCAGGTGGATCCTTATACTATTTATATCCCCTACGAGCGTAACACCGACTTGAAGATTATGACAACCGGCAAATATGGTGGTATAGGTGCTATGATTACTATGCGCGATAGTATGATTTATATAGCCGAGCCGTACGAGGGTATGCCTGCGCAGCAGTACGATGTTCGTGCCGGTGATAAGTTGGTTAAGGTGGATAATTTCCGTTGCTATGGTCAGCCTACGGCAGAGGTTAGTAAACGATTGAGAGGCGAAGCCGGCACAACTGTCAAATTGACTATTGAACGTGAAGGAGAGAAGAAGCCCATGGTGATTGAATTAGTCAGAAAAGAAATACACTTACCTCCTGTAACTTACTATACCACTATAAAAGATACGGTAGATGGCATAAGTAAGAACTACGGCTATGTAATGTTTGCCGAGTTCACTACCAATAGTGCTAACGAACTATACAACGCCATCGTTGAACTGACCAAACGCCAACGTCTTGACGGACTGGTTATTGACTTACGCGGTAACGGCGGAGGACTGATTGACGAGGCTGTTAAGGTGGTCAGTCTCTTTGTGGATAAAGACACGGAGGTGGTTACCACCAAAGGTAAGATTTCATCTTCCAACTATTCATACCGTACTCCATCTTCACCCCTATATAGCGACTTGCCGCTTACCATATTGGTTAATAACACTACGGCATCCGCTGCGGAGATTGTGTCGGGCAGTTTGCAGGACTTGAAAAGAGCAACCATCATAGGTGAGCGTACTTTCGGCAAAGGA